>JAFQOC010000189.1 GCA_017420845.1 Clostridia bacterium | reverse complement strand
GTGATGGCCACCGCCCCCTTTTCCTGCACCGTCACCATTAAGCGCGGACTGGATGCCTACACCGCCGCCATTGCCCACGATACCCTGGTGCTCAACGGCCGCACCACCTACGCCCCCGACCCCCAGTACGGCGACGGCGGGGAGGGTATGTCTTTTGGCGCGCGCATCAAGATCATCACGGACGGTGCTCTGCAGGAGCGGCACGATCATATTTCGGTCACCGACTCCACCTACCTGATCGTCTACGGAGCCTTCGCCACCAACTACAACGTGGATCTCTTCGACATCGACGAGACCCGCGACTACCGCGCCGCCCTGACCGCCTGCATGGATCGGCTCTTGGCCGCCGACTATGAGACCGTGAGGTCTACTCACCAACGTGACTTTGGAAAGCTCTTCTCCGCTCTCACCTTCGAGCTGGATGCCCCCCGCTTTGAGGACGAGCCCACCGACCTTCGTCTGGAAAAGGTCAAGAGCGGTGAGCGGGTGGACACCGACCTCCAGACCCTCTACTATCAGTTTGGCCGCTACCTCCTTCTGACCTCCTCGGGCATGAAGGCGACTTTGCCCGCTAACCTCCAGGGCATCTGGTGCAACGGATTCCGTCCTCCGTGGGGCTCGGACTACCACACCAACATCAACCTTCAGATGAACTACTGGCCCGCCGAGACCGGCAACTGCTCGGATACGGTGAAGCCCCTGGTCCACTTCATGGAGATGCTCAGCCGCTTCGGTGAGCAGACCGCCCACGACGAGTTCGGCGCGAGAGGCTGGTGCATCAACCACACCACCGACGTCTTCGGCCGCACCGGCGTCCACGATTCGGTGGATTGCGGCTTCTTCCCCATGGCAGGGCCCTGGATGTGCCTGAACCTTTGGGAGCATTACGAGTTCACATCCGACCGTGACTACCTCCGCCGGATCTACCCCGTTCTCGCGGGCTCCTGCCGATTCCTGCTGGACTACCTCTGCGAGGCCCCCGAGGGTTACCTCACCACCGCCCCCAGCAACTCCCCCGAGAACAGCTTCTTCTACACCGAGCCCGACGGCACCCGCCGTGGCAGTATGCTGACCCACGGGGCTACCATCGACTTTGAGATTATCTACGCCCTCTTCACCCGCACCGCCTACGCCTGCGATACTCTGGGCGAGGATCCCGCCTTCGCCGACGAGCTGAAGGCCACCCTGGACCGTCTGCCCCCTCTGCGGGTCAGCGAGAAGTACGGCATCCTCTGCGAGTGGATCCGGGACTACGACGAGGTAGAGCCGGGCCACCGCCACGTCTCCCCCCTCTTCGGCCTCCACCCCGCCGATCAGATCAACGAGACGGATCCCGCGATCTTCGAGGCCGCTCGCAACACCCTGACCCGCCGCTTGACCTATGGCGGCGAGGGCGGCGCGGGATGCCATAAGGTGGGCTGGTCCCAGGCCTGGATGGTCAACTTCTTCGCCCGATTTAAGGACGGAGAGGCCGCCTTCGAGCGGGTACAGGGACTCCTCCAGAACTGCACCGCAGACAATCTCTTTGACCTCCACCCGCCCCAGCTTTTCGAGATCGACGGAAACCTGGGCGGCGCGGCAGGCATGGCCGAGATGCTGGTGCAGAGCTACCTCGGCACTCCCGACAGCCGCATCATTGAGCTGCTCCCCGCCCTCCCCAAGGCCTGGCCTGCGGGGTATGTCAAGGGCATCAAGGCCCGCGGCAATATCACCATTGACATGGCGTGGAAGGACGGAAGGCTCACCGAGGTCACCATCCTCTCCCCCGCCGACCGCGAGGTTACCGTGAGAATGCCCACCAACGGCCAGACCGCCACCTGCGACCTCAAAGCGGGTCACCCCCTGACCCTGCATTTCGATTGATCCCAACTACGCTGAAAGGAACCAAACCATGAAGATCGGAGCCCAATTCTACACCATCCGCGACTACTGCAAGACCCTCGCCGACCTGGACGAGTCCATGAAGAAGGTGGCCGACATCGGCTACAAGCACATCCAGCTCTCAGGCGTCTGCGCCTACGAGGCCGACTGGATGGCCGAGCGGCTGGCCGCCTACGGTCTGCAGGCCGACATCACCCACTTTGACTACAACCGCATCATCAAGGACACCGACGCCACCATCGCCTTCCACGATACCATGGGATGTAAGTACATCGGTATCGGCTCCAACCCCCGCGGCATCAACCCCGAGGGTCTGGCGGTCATGGCAAGCGAGCTGAAGCCCGTCATCGGTAAGATCGTGGCCAGCGGCCACAAGTTCATGTACCACAACCACCACATGGAGTTCGCCCGCTTCGGCGGTAAGACCTTCATCGACCTCCTCTGCGAGACCTTCACCCCCGCCGAGTGCGGCGTGACCCTGGACACCTACTGGGTGCAGGCAGGGGGCGGCGACCCCGCATGGTGGCTCCGCGCCCTGGACGGCCGCGTCAACTGCGTCCACTTCAAGGACATGGTCTTCTCCCCCGAGGACAAGGGTGTTCGCATGGCCGCCATCGGCGAGGGCAACATGAATTACCCCGAGATCCTGAAGGCCTGCGACGACGCCCACGTGGAGTACGGCTTCGTGGAGCAGGATAACTGCTACGGAGAAGATCCTTTCCTGTGCCTCAAGAGAAGCTACGATTATTTGACGGCGCAAGGGTTGGAGTGAGCATAAACAGCTTGGCGGTTGAATTGTGACCCGATAGAAATAATGAGACTGCCATGTTACGGGCGCACACATAGGTGCGCCCCTACCCCGGAGCTTTGTTGGTATGATCATTTCGTTTTTGACGCCGGTAGGGGCGCACCTATGTGTGCGCCCTGCAACGAAAAGCATACCGATCTTCTCCATCAAACAGCCCGACAAGCATGAATATGAAAGGAGATCTGCCATGCTCCAAAGCATCCTGAAAGAACGCGACCTCCCCGCCCTCCTCTCCCGCCCCGAAATGCTGGAGATCCTCCAGCGCGAGGAGTACGGCTACCTCCCCGAAAAGCCCGAGGCCATCTCGTGGAAGGTGCAGAACGACTGCATCCCCTCCTTCTGCGCGGGGAAGGTCACCGCACAGCGGGTGGAGCTGACCGTCACCTTGAGAGGGAAGGACTTCACCTTCCCCTTCATCGCCGTCATCCCCCGGGGCGACGGCCCCTACCCCTTCTTCATCCACATCAACTTCCGCCCCGACGTCCCCGACCGCTATATGCCCACCGAGGAGATCACCGACAACGGATTTGCGGTGCTGTCATTCTGCTACAACGATGTGACGACGGATAACGGAGATTTCACCAACGGCCTGGCGGGTCTCCTCTACCCCGACGGCCAGCGCGGCCCCACCGACCCGGGGAAGATCGCCCTCTGGGCCTGGGCGGCGCAGAGAGTGCTGGACTACGCAGAGCAGGAGCCCCGTCTGGACATGACCCGCGCCATGGTCTGCGGCCACTCCCGCCTGGGCAAGACCGCCCTCTTCTGCGGTGCCACCGACGAGCGCTTCTTCCTCGCCCACTCCAACAACTCGGGCTGCAGCGGTGCCGCCGTCACCCGTGAAAAGGTAGGTGAGCGGGTAGAGCAGATCACCCGCAATTTCCCCTACTGGTTCTGCGAGAACTACAAGAAGTATATCGGCAAGGAAGCCGAGATGCCCTTCGACCAGCACTACATCATCGCCTCCATCGCCCCCCGCTACACCTACGTGGCCTCGGCTCTGGAGGATCAGTGGGCCGACGCCGCCTCCGAGATGCTGGCCTGCGTGGCCGCCTCCCCTGCCTACGAGGCCCACGGCTTGCGGGGACTTGTCTGTGAGGACAGACTCCCCGTGGCGGGCGACGAGTACCACGGGGGAAGCATCGGCTACCACCTCCGTCCCGGGTTGCATTACTTCGGTCGGGAGGATTGGAATCGGTTGATGAGATTCGTTAAGGAATGATAATTTGCAGATACAAAGATACAAGATACAAAGATACAAGATACGAAAGCGGTCGATCCGTCGAAGCATATCTTGTATCTTGTATCGGCCGAGCTTGCTCGGCGGGTACCTTGTATCTGAACGAGAAACTCTATTACACACCATATACAAGAAAGGAAACCACCATCATGAAAAAAGTCAGAATCGGTATTCTCGGCATGGGCAATATGGGCTCGGGCCATTTGGAGAACATCCTGAACGACAAGTGTCCCGAGGTCGAGATCACCGCCGTGTGCGATCTCAACCCCGCCCGTCTGGAGTTCGCCCTGGGCCGCCTAGAGGCCCACCGCGCCGCCAAGCCCGATAACGGCTACCCCGACATCGCCACCTTCGAGAGCGGCGACGAGATGTTCGCCTCGGGTCTCATCGACGCCGTCATCATCGCCATCCCCCACTACGGCCACCCCGACTATGCCATCAAGGCCATGAAGGCAGGACTCCACGTTATGTGCGAGAAGCCTGCGGGCGTCTACACCCTCCAGGTCCGTGAGATGATGGCCGAGGCGGACAAGCATCCCGAGCTGAAGTTCGGCATGATGTTCAACCAGAGAACCAACCACATCTACCGCAAGGTCAAGGAGATCATGGACTCGGGCGAGCTGGGGGCCATTAAGAGAACCAGCTGGATTATCACCAACTGGTACCGTCCCCAGGCCTACTACGATTCGGGCGCATGGCGCGCTACCTGGTCGGGAGAGGGCGGCGGCGTTCTGCTGAACCAGTGCCCCCACAATCTGGATCTCTTCCAGTGGATCTGCGGTATGCCCAAGGTGGTGGACGCCAAGATGCACTTCGGTAAGTGGCACGATATCGAGGTGGAGGACGACGTGACCGTCTACTTCGAGTACGAGAACGGCGCAACCGGTACCTTCATCACCACCACGGGCGACGCCCCCGGCACCAACCGCCTGGAGATCGTCTGCGAGGGCGGTACCATCATTACCGATGGCGGCTCCATCACCTTTATCAAGCTGGACACCCCCGAGCCCGAATTCTCGGCTACCAATAAGTCTGCCTTCGCCGCTCCCCGTTGCCAGCGCGTAGCTGTGGAGACCGACGGCCAGAACCCTCAGCACGTGGGCGTGGTCAACGCCTTTGCGGGTGCGATTCTGCGCGACGAGCCCCTGGTGGCTGACGGCCGAGAGGGCATCAACGGCCTGCTCATATCCAATGCCATGCACCTCTCTGCCTGGACGGGCAAGCCCGTGACCCTGCCCTTCGACGAGGAGCAGTACCGTGATCTTCTGTTCGAGCACGTCAAGACCTCCCGCCGTAAGGAGGGCATCGAATCTGTGTTCTCCTCCACCGAGGGAACCTACAATTCCTGATCCTGTTATATAGCAATAATCTGTATGTTTATCAACCATAATTCTTTTCCAAAGCTTCGGAGGTATTGAACAATGGAAAAAATAAAAATGACAACTCCCCTCGTCGAAATGGACGGGGACGAAATGACCAGAATTCTCTGGCAGATCATCAAGGACGAGCTACTCCTACCCTTCGTGGAGCTGAAGACCGAGTACTACGATCTCGGTCTTGTCAAGCGCGAGGAGACCAAGGATCAGATCACGGTGGATGCTGCAAACGCCAACAAGAAGTACGGCGTGGCGGTCAAGTGTGCTACCATCACTCCCAACAAGCAGCGTGTGGAGGAGTACAACCTTTCCGAGATGTGGAAGTCCCCCAACGGTACCATCCGCGCCATTCTGGACGGTACGGTGTTCCGCGCCCCCATCCTCATAGACTCCATCCGCCCCGTGGTGCGCAACTGGAAGAAGCCCATCACCATCGCCCGTCACGCCTACGGTGACGTCTACAAGTGCACCGAGTACCGCGTGCCCACCGAGGGTAAGGCCGAACTGGTCTTTACCGATAAAGAGGGCAATGAGACCTTCCGCAAGACTATTTACGATTTCGAGTGCCCCGGCGTCCTGCAGGGCTCCTACAACAAGGACTCCTCCATCCGCTCCTTCGCCCATTCCTGCTTCCAGTACGCCATTGATACCAAGCAGGAG
>JAFQOC010000188.1 GCA_017420845.1 Clostridia bacterium | reverse complement strand
TTTCATTAAAATGGACAAAACCGAAGGTTTTGCACCTTAACATGCCGAAAGGCATATTTCACTTGCGCGTAGCGCAAATTTCACACCGCAGGTATTTCACACGCCGCAAGGCGTATTTCACTCAAATTTGGGTTTATCGCACCGATAAACCCAAATTTGAAAAAATATCCCTCTCCCGGACATATTTCTCCCAAAAATCCGTCTTACCTTATGAAGACCCCGATACATCCCCCGAAAGGAGGCTGACCATGCCCGAAAAACTCTCCGATGACAAGATCATTGCCCTCTACAACGCCCGCGACGAGCAGGCCATCCGGGCCACCGCCGACAAGTATGGGAATTTCTGCATGAGCCTGTCCTACGATATCCTGGGGAGCCGTCCCGACGCCGAGGAATGCGTCAACGATACCTACCTCCGCGCCTGGAACAGCATCCCTCCCGCCAAGCCCAAGAAGCTCCAGGCCTTCCTCGCCGCCATCACCCGCCGCCTGTCCCTGGACCGCTACCGCGAGCAGAGAGCCGCCAAGCGTAACCGTGACCTGGAGATCTCCTTTGAGGAGCTGTCCGACATGATCCAGGCCCCCGACGACCGCGCCGACGAGCTGCCCGAGCTGCTGGACGGCTTTCTCCGCACCCTTGATTACCCGGAGCGGCGGCTGTTCCTACGGCGCTACTGGTTCTCGGTGCCGCTGGAGGCACTGGCCTTTGAGGCAGGCACTACTAAGAATGCCATTACGGTCAGACTCTACAAGACCCGAAGCAAGCTCAAAGCATACTTACAGGAAAGGGGGTATACGGTATGAGAGGCGACCTTGTGTATGAAAAGCTGGGGGAGATCGACCCTGAGCTCATTGCCGACGCCCTGCCCGACGTGGTGCCTCTGTACCGTTTGGGCGGTGAAAATCCTCCGCCCCCCAAGAAGCGGCTCAACCTCCGCAAGGCTCTTGTGATCTGCGCCTGCCTGCTCCTGGCTGGACTGTTCCTGGTCGGCGGCGGCATCGCCCTGTCCCGCTCCTTGGAATTCCCGTGGGAGACCGACACGGACGACCCGACCGCCGAATCCTTACCCTCTACGGGCTTTGACCCCGATCATCCTGTCTTAGGGGAGGATTTTCGAATCTATGACGGCTTGGGGGTACAGCTCCTGTACGTGGGCATCGACCCCGCCCACGCCGACGAGATTACCGAGCTTCAGGCCATTCTGAGCCGCGCTGTTGGTCCTGTGGAGAGCGCCGAGACGGCTCCCTCCCTGTATATGACGGTTGGGGATACCACCTATGCGGTCACCCGCGGTACCGTCTTCGATAAAAGCCGTAAGGAAACCTATGAGCTGGCCGATGGGGATTGGGAGCGGTTCCGCGAGCTCGTCGAGGAGATCGTGGGAGCCTTCCCCGACGGCGCGATGGTACTTCCCGTGGTTCTGGATTACAAGGAGCAGGAGCTCCATCCTCTGGATGCCTACGTTTGCTCCTTGCCGGTGTTCCCGGATTCCGAATATGCATCCCTGTATGAGATTTCAGAGGTCTACCTCCGCTCCGTCGGAGCGGGGAACGGGTACAGAACTCCCGCCTTTACCGCTGTGGTCGATCGGGATGCCGTTTACCGCGTATCCATCCCCGAGGATGCCCCCTTGGGGGACTATGAGCTGGTGGTCCGTATGCACTCGGATCACTCGGTGGGGAATACGGATCTGGAGATCATCTCCCGTACCCCCGCCGTCACTGTGGTCGCCCACGAAAAGGAGTCAAACTACGCGTTCTTCTACGAATGCGAGAAGAACGTGTTCCGCCAATACGAAGCCATCAGCCTCACCGCGGGCCTCATCAACCGTGGGGATGACATCTACCGCTGGTCCACCGAGCTGTCCATCCTGCCCAACGTGGCCCTGCGCACCGTTCTTGACGGCGAGACCCTGACCTATCCCATGACCACGGGGCTGGAGTTGGAGTGGTCGGGAGAGCTGTATCACATGACCTACAACGACTCCTCCAAGGCCGATTTCTGGATGGTCACCCCCGACCGCTTGCCCGTAGGGGTGTATGATCTCGTCCTCTCCTTCGAGGGCCACGAGGAGGTCTATCCCCGTGTCATCGCGATCGTAGACCCCAACGCGCCCCACGGCTTTGCGGTGGATTACTCATTTACCCCCAAGGATGGGATGGTGGACGATTCCGTTCACATCGTAACCAATAACGGCGCAGGCATATTCAGCCTCCGCATCACCCACGCGGGGGATACCCTGTACCGCTACGGTTACGATGATTGCCTCCGCCCCGATTCGGTCAAGCTCTACCGTCAGGAGGGGGGAAGCGTGGGAGAGAGCGCGACCATTTTCTACGCCACCCACACCGAAAAGACCAAGGCCCTGTGGGCATGGGAAAACGACGTGACCCGGAGCTTCCTCTACGAATGGGATTGGAGTCGGGAGCCCATTGAGCCCGGTTCCTACACCCTGCAGGTGATCTATCGGGATGGGGACGGGGGCATCCAACTGAATCTGACGCTGGAGGGTGCCCTCACCGTGGTTGCCCCTTGACAATCCCTCCAAAATATGCTACAATACCTCCATACCCACTCTCGGATATGGAGGTATTCTCATGAACCATCCCGACAAGTATCTGGCCAAGCGCTACGACACTCCCAACCGTTCCAAAGCCTTCACCGACGCCGTCTATGCGGGGAACAGCGAAGACCGCGCCACCCTCGTAGCCCGCATGAACGCCGCTCAGAGAAGCTACGATCCTCCCGCACCGGAGTATATCCCTCTGGTGGGCGAGATGCACGGACATACCAACCTGTCCGACGGCCGTCCCGATATCGACACCTACTTCCGCAACATCCGCGATCTGGCGGGGCTTGATTTCGCGGTGCTGACCGACCACGACCACGGCGGCGTGGGCTCCCCCGAGCTGTGGGGGGGAAACCCCTCCAAGTGGGATCTCATCAAGCAAAAGGCCCATGAGTACTGCGAGGAAGGGAAGTTCTCCACTCTTTTGGGCTACGAGCGGGACTCCTACCCCTTCTACAACAATCTGGTGCTGTACTTCCGCGACCGCGACCCCGAGATGGTCAGAGGCGCTCGTGACGGCGAGTTCACCGCCGAGGAGTTGGCCGCCCTTCTGGCCCGCGACGACGTGCTGGCCTGCCCCCACGATACCTACCTCTTCACCTCCGCCGCCGACTTCATGGCCCTTCCCATGGAGCTCATTACCCCCTTCATCGAGGTCATGTCCCGCGGAGACGCCGCCGAGTACATGGGCAACCCCTGTGGCGCTTCGGATTTCGCCTGTGAGGGCGGCTACTGGCAGGACGCCCTCCGCCGAGGCGCGAAAATGGGTGTGATCGGCGGCAGCGACGACCACGACGGCATGAACGGACGCATGAACCCGAACCGCACCGACCCAGGCCGTTACCCCGGCGTTACGGGTGTCTGGGCTACCGAGAACACCCCCGAGGCCATCTTTGACGCCCTGAGCGCCAAGCGCACCTTCGCCTACATGATGGGCGACCCCGCCGGTGCCATGAGAGGCCGCATCAACATCGACTTCCGTGTCAATGGCCACTATATGGGCGAGACCATCAAGCGCGCCGAGGGGGAGGACCTCACCATCTTCTACCGCGTGGAGTCCGACGTCCGCGTCCGCCGCGTCACCATCGTCAAAAACTGCCGCAACTACGTCACCCTCCGCCCCGCCTCCGAGGTCATCCTGGACTACAACCAGGAGACCGACTGCGACTGCTACTACCTTCGCGTGGAGCTGGAAGACGGACGGTTTGGGTGGACCTCTCCCATCTGGGTAGAGGCGTAACGAATAACCGCTCTCGCATTAACCGAAGCCTCATAGGTATTTGACCAAGTGATATCATGCGGGACAAAAACGTCCCCCGAAAAGGAGTTCATCATGAAGACAAAACACCCGGCTCGCCTGTGGATCGCCGTGGTCTTGGTTCTTTTGACGCTGGTTACCGTGACCGCCTGTCAGAGCACCACCGATACCCCCGAGACATCAGGCTCGGATACCCCATCCGTGGAGGTCACGATTTCAACGACCGATCCCGCTACCGAGGGAGACAGCACCCCTGCTGATCCCACTGTCCCTGCCGTCCGGCTGACCCCCGATCAGGCTGTTATCGTCGTATCCTCCTACGCCACCGCATGGGAGAGTACCGCCGCCGAGGCGCTGGTCGCTGAGCTGGGGCTGACTTCGGTCAACGACGGGGAAGCACCCACCGACAAGAACCTGCTGGTCATCGGCTATACTGCCCTTCACGACCGCTTCTCCGTGGATCCGGATAGCCTGGGCGCGGGCTACGCCGTTACGGCTGCTGAGGGTGCCGTGCTGATTGTCGCCAACACTGAGACCTCCATGGCCACCGCCCTGTCTAACTTCCGTGAGGCGCTGACCGAGGATAAGGCTATTCCCGGGGACACCAACACCGTCCGGACCCTGGCTCTCACATATGACGAGGCTGTTTACAACGGGGCTTGGGGGGAGAACATCGCCTATGCCAATGGGATCAAGAATGGGGTGGATCTGTACCACATGGATATCCGTCGCACCCGATTCCGTATCTCCAATCAAAGCGTGGTCTTCCACTACGACATGAAGAAGGAAAACCGCTTCACCTCCATCACCAACCCCGAGGGCTTTGCCTACATGGTGAATACGGGTGACGTGTACCTGCAGCGGGCAGACGGCAGCCGTGTCTATTCCTCCTCCTCCAAGGTGGCGGGGCGTACCAACGCCTACCAGATGGGCTGCTACTACTACAGCGCCCACATTCTGGATCAGAATTTTGGCCTTCGCACCGATGCCACGGGATTTCAGCATTTCAGCATTGACCGCACCTTCCACATCTACTCCGACAAGGTCAATTTGGTCCAGCATCTGACCACCACCGGCGGTGAGGCCTCGGGGCTTGCGGGCTACGGACAGATCTACGGGATCGATGCCTCCCGCGTCAAGAAGCTGGTGGTCAAGGACGCCTCCGGTCTTCACGAGACTCTGGAGGGGGTGGATTGGAGTACCTGCGAGTACGTGGGCTTTGACGTGGTCCGCGCAGGCGTGGTGGGCTTCATTCTTCTGCCCTACGAGGCCAACGAGGGAAAACTGTCCGTGACCCTTTCCGACGGCTACTATACGGTGGAGCAGCATATTGAGAATCAAGCGGACGAGGTCTACCCCATCCACTCCCACCTGTACTTTGGCCTTCGTCTCTACACCGACGCTACCCACAGCTTTGAGAGCTTTTTGCGGGAGGCCGCCTGTGAGCGGGATCCCCTGGACAGCCTGTCGGTCTTCAAGAAAGCGGACGGCGCCGCCTACGTAGGCTACGATGCCCTGCGGGGGGCTTACCGCTTCGATGTCAACGGCGGTGATTTCAACTATAACTACTATCAGGCTCCGGGTAAGTACTACGCCGTCAACGCCGAGATCCGCGCGGACAGTATGGACCGCAAGATCTACGTCTACACCCATACCTCCTCGGGCTGTCTGGAATCCGCCGTGCTCCTGGATCGGAACAGCACCCTGTTGCCCATTCCCATGGAGGTGGGCAAGAACTTCACGGGTGAGAATGAGGACAGCTTCTACCTCCCCGGCGACGTGTCCTACGGCGAGGTGTTTTTCCCCATCACCCTCAAGGCGGGGGAGACCAAAAGCTTCACGGTTCTCAATCTCTACCAGAATTGGGGTAAGTATCCCCTGAAGCAGCTCTCCTCCATCCAGTTTGTGGCCCCCTACTACCATCTGTCCACGGGTGTCACCGAGACCAACTGCATCGCCCCCTCCTTCGTCTACGGCAAGGACAACTGGCTCCTGCCCGATTTCCGCGCCATGTCGGCCCCCCTGTGGGCGGATCAGCCCCAGCACACCGCCATCGGCCAGCTTTTCGTGGTCCGCTACGATACCGCCGATAAGGTGACGGGGAACATCGAAAACTACCACAACGGCATCGATTCCTACGGCCCTGTGTACGCCGACGTGGATATGGACTACCTCTCCCAGGACGGCCGCATCCACATCAGCTACCGCCACGTGGAAATGCCCCAGACCGACGAGAACCGCACCTACTACTCCCTCCGCATTGACGTGCTGGAGGACGTGCCCTTCGCGGATTTCAAATCGGATTTCTCCCTGTTCTGCTTCAACGGCCGCCATCCCAAGTTCAACAAGCTGACCTATCTGGACGAGAACAATCAGCATCAAGTGCTGGATTTGGGTATTGCCTCCGCCAAGCGGTACGACCGCTTCTTCAAGCTGGGGAATGAGCACCCATACTTTGGCTACTTCGAGCCTCTGGCCGCGGACGCCGTCAACTTTGCTCTGCTGGTCAAGGATGCCCACATCACCATCGGCGGTGAGGAGTACACGGGGGGATTCCTTATGCGGGATCGCTTCGACGGCTCTCTGAACTTCGGGGATCTGACCCTGGACCTGGGGGAGGTCACCCTGAAGGCCGGAGACTGCATTTACGTGGACTACATCCTCCTGCCTTGGGGCTACGTGGATTCGGTGGACGCGCGGAACGTGCTGAACGTCCGTGAGGACTCCCTTCTGAATCCCTACAAGGTCACGGTGGAGACCGGCGCGGCGCTGGAGGACGTGTACGTTCCCAAGGTCCGTGTGGACGAGAACCAGACCGCCGTGTTCACCTATTCCGGCGGCACCAACAACGGCGTGGTCCGTGTCTACGGTCTGCAAAGCTACGCCCGCCCCTTGATCGAGGAGCTGGTGAACGGCGAGTGGGTGGCCTACACCGACGCGTCCCGTCAGGACTATGACGGATACGCCGTGTACGCTGACGAGGACGGCACCTATTCGGTGGCCTTCGTCATCAACATGACCGATGCCCCCGAGGAGGGAAGGACCTTCCGGGTGACGGGCAAATAATCTATTCCGAAAGCCTTCGATGTAAAAGCGTCGAGGGCTTTCTTTTTGTTCTTTTTTAAAAATTTTCCGTTACCCTCTTGACAAGCATAGATTTACGATGTATAATGGTAATGCATTGTAAATCTATGCTTGCTGTATGTAAAAAAGATGCTATATGCCGAATCACATCCCTGTTTGTTTTGAAGCTTTCGTCGCAGAAGGGAGATTTTTATGATCCGAAAGAAAAAAGTAACACTTTCGCACATTATTCTGTATATTCTTTTCCTATTCGCCTACTACACGGTCACAAAAGATTTATCTATGTCGGTATCCTACGGCATTTTCGGCGCGGTAATGGATCATATTCCTCGTCCAATTCTTGCTGTTTTCGTTTCTCTGATCTATGTTTTTGTTGACCTGTTACTTCCAGTTCTTGTGACCGGTATCCTGTTTTTTTTCTTCGTTCCCGAGCACTATCATAAGAGTAATCAATGGCGCAAATGCTTTTTAATGTTTGTCTTACCCGGGGAAATCATCCGCTTTTTTATCAGCTTAATTTGTCTGGGTCATAACAAACAGCTCGGCGGTAGATTTTGTAATGCTCCGGCATTCCTTTTTGAAAACACATATATGGTTGCTTCAAACCGCTATGATGCAATTCGTAACGATTTGACTTACATTCCCACCGATTTCTTTGCTTTCACCGTTTGTTATATCCTCTATGCGGTTATTTACGGCCTCCTCATTGCCCTTGTGTACCGCTTCCTGTGGCAACGTGAGCGATCGAACAAAGGAGACGACCGCATACTGCACGACCTAACCGAAAACACCAAGGAGGGCTGATATGGTTATTCAAATTATTATATACTTACTCACCTTTTTAGCGTGTGTTATTTTCCTTTACAGTATCTATAAAGTAATTTGGTATGCCATCAAAACGACCTCCTTCCGTTCCATGATGATGAGTTTGAATGATGAAGACGGGATCCGGGTCGAATCCCTGCGGTCATTTTGGAACATGATACTGGGCGCGCGGGGAGACCCCGATTATTACGTCACAGTCAAGGGGAAACGATACGAAATAAGCGTGCTTTCCTTCATCACCATCCACGGCCGATGGAGCCTTGAAAAGACTCGCACCGGACACGTGATCGAAGCGCGCCGTCTTGCTACGTTCTTCTATTCCAAAAAACAACATCTGAGCGTAGCAGGCTCAGAGCATGAGCGCAAGCGCGAGCTGCGGCTTATCCACAAGCCTCTGTACTTAACGAAAAAAGACGAGGAATACGCCATGCAGATCCTCCTTGTTTACCCCGAACCCATGCGCATCACATACTCCGACCATCAATACACCGAGCTACAGTCGGGTGACACCGTGGCCGACCATACCATCATGAACGTGCAGGATCTTTGGGAGTTGATCCATAGCGAATAAGGTAACTATTCAGCCGATATTTCAAATTGCAGTTTAGCGGCGAGAGTGCCGCGTTCCTTAGCCTTCCCCAGCGGGGAAGGTGGCACCCGCTTTAGCGGGTGACGGATGAGGAGAGCGGGTTTCAGATTGCCTTCCTGGTGTCAGCTTTTCTCTTGCCTATCAATGAAAATCCACACCCGGAAGGCTT
>JAFQOC010000187.1 GCA_017420845.1 Clostridia bacterium | reverse complement strand
GTAGTAGCCCTCGATGAAGTCAGCCTTCTGATCGGCGGTCAGACCCAGAACGGTCTTGTTGCCCTCGGCGTCGGTAACCTCGACGGTGGAGTCAATGAAGTTGTTCAGGGGGATGACCTTCTTGGTGACGTTATAGAGAGCCACGTGGTCGGGGTAGCAGTAAGCGATGTTGGGCTGAGCGCCGGCGGTGAGCTGGGTCTTGATCTGATCGCGCACGCCGTCGTAGTCACCCATGGAGGAGTGCTCGATGGTGATGTTGGGGTAGAGCTTGTTGAACTCGGGGATATAGGTGTTCAGCACGCCCTGCAGCTTAGCACCCATGGAATGGTAGAACACCACGGTCACGGCGCTGCCGTCGTAGCCCACCTCGGGGACGTCGTAGCTGGCCATACCGGCGGGCTTACCGTCGGTGGGATCGTTGCCCTGATCACCCTGATTACCACCCTTGTCGCAAGCAACGAGAGCCAGCATGGAGAACAGCATTGCCATAGCCAGCAGAATGGAGAGAATCTTCTTGCTCATGTTGGTTTGTATCCTTTCAAATTTAATTTTGACTTGTTTAGGGGTCCCGAGAAGCCCCGAGACCCGTGAAACCTTGGGAAGAAATGCCTTATACCATTTTGCTTCTATAACCTTGAACCTGTTTAGCCCTCTCACCCGCATCGCGGGAGCTCTCCCAAAGGGAGAGCCTTTCAAAAGCCTCCCACTTTGGGGGAGGTGGCACGCCGTAGGCGTGACGGAGAGGGCAAATGCGAATCAAGTTTTTATTTGAAAAATAGCCTTATCCCTTGATACCGCTTCGGGACACGCCCTTCATAATGTACTTACGAAGGAAGATGAAGACCAGGAACAGCGGGAAGGAGACCACCGCGACGGCGGCCATCTGGACGGGGATGTTGGCCTGACCCGACATATCCGTAAAGGCGTCACGCAGACCGTTGGTGATGAGACGCATGTCCTCGGAGCGGGTGACCAGACGGGGCCAGACGTAGGAGTTCCACGCGCCCATCATCTTCAGAATGGTGATGGAGATGAGGGTGGGCAGGGACAGGGGGATCATAACCTTGCAAAGGTACTTGAAGTCTCCCGTGCCGTCCACCTTGGCGGCCAGGTACAGCTCGTTGGGGATCTGCAGGAAGTTCTGGCGGAGCAGATAGATATAGAAGATGCTCACCAGGAAGGGCACGATCAGCACGGTGTAGGAGTCGATCCAGCCGAAGTTGTTGACCGTGATATAGTTGGTGATGGTGAAGAGCTCACCGGGGATCATCATGGTGGCCAGCAGAGCCGCGAAGAGCGCGTTCTTGCCCTTGAACTCAAGGCGTGCGAAGGCGAAGGCCGAGAGAACCGTGATGACCAGGGACAGAAGAGTAGACACAACACCCACGAAAACGGTATTGAGGAACAGTCTACCCAGATTGGCAGCCGAGAAGGCCTCCACGTAGTTGCCCCACATGATCTCGCGAGGGAAGAGGGTGGGGACGGGGAGACGGTACTCCACGGTGGACTTCAGGGAGGAGATGATCATCCAGTAGAAGGGGAAGACCACGATGAGCGCCATGACGCAGAGGAAGGTATAAAGAAGAACCTGAACAATGATCTTCATCACTCTCTGCTTGGCGGAGACGGTCTGCAGGTTCTTTTCCTGTAAGGTTTGGTTTGTCATACAGCGTCTCCTTTCTTAGTAGTGGGTCTTCTTCTTGCTCACATACAAGTTGATCATGGTGACCACGAATATGATGGCGAAGAGGATGAGAGCCGCCGCGGATGCGCGTCCTTCGTTGTTACCCAAGGCCTCGTAAATGTATCCGACCATGGTGTTCAGGGAATGGTCGGTACCTACGGCCTTCATGTCGTCTCCGAATATACCGACGATGGAGGAATACTCCTTGAAGCCGCCGATGAAGCCGGTAATGACCACGTAGGCCAGCATGGGAGAGAGGAGCGGCACCGTGATCTTGGTGAACACACGGACACGGGGCGTGCTGTCCACCTTGGCGGCGTCGTAGTACTGCTTGTTGATGCTCTGGAGTCCACCCAGAAGGATGAGAATCTTGAAGGGCAGGGCGTTCCAGACGATGTAGATGACCATTACCGTCATGTTGGCCCAGTAGGAGGAGTTCTGGTTAATCCAGTTGATGGGATCCGCGCCGAAGAGCCCCAGAACGTTATTGATGATACCGAAGGAGGGGTCCAGGGTACCGAAGCCAACGATGTTGAACATAGCCTCGAAGACCATGCCGATGGCGATGGAGTTGGTGACGTAGGGTAGGAAGAAAATGGTCTGGAGGAGTCTCTGGAGAGGCTTGATGGAGTTGAGGCACA
This sequence comes from Clostridia bacterium, assembly GCA_017420845.1. Taxonomy (GTDB): domain Bacteria; phylum Bacillota; class Clostridia; order Oscillospirales; family CAG-272; genus CAMEON01. The sequence goes on along the minus strand of JAFQOC010000187.1, from coordinate 467 downwards.
CCGCGATGAGCAGCGCCAGGAGGGTGGAGATCGGCACCGTCAGGACGGTGAGGAGCAGGGTATTCTTGAGGCAGTCCTTAAAGCCCTGGTAGTCGATGACCTTGATGAAGTTCTTGATACCGAACTTGTACTCCAGGTCGCCGCCCAGGTCCTTCATGATGCTGTAGTCATCCCAAAAGGCCATCCGCAGGGTATTGAAAATGGGCCATACCGTAAAGATCAGAAGCAGTACGATGGCGGGAGCGAGATACAGCCACGCTTTCCATTTATGCTTGCTTTCTACCATATCACTTCACCTCGAAATACACGCGCTCCTCGGTCTCCTTGTTGAAGAGGAATACCTTGTGGGGCTTGAGGGAGTAGGAGACGGTGATGCCGCGGGCGTTCTTGGCGGCGTCGGCGTCCACGATGGAGCGGACCACGGGGTTGAGGGAGGCCTCATGGGTGGTGACCAGGGACACGTCGCG
>JAFQOC010000186.1 GCA_017420845.1 Clostridia bacterium | reverse complement strand
CCCCCAAGGGGGGAGGCTGAAGAATCTCCCGAAAGGAGACCCCCACTATGAAAAAGCTGTTTTTCCTGGTGTTCGTCGGTCTGCTGGCCCTCACCCTCTGCGCCTGCGTGGGGAGTGATACCCCCGCCGACACCACCGCCGAGGAGGTGACTCCCGCTCCCACCGAGCCGCCTACCGACGCCCCCACCGAAGCCCCGACGGAGGCCCCCACCGAGCCCCCCGTCACCGAGCCGGAGGAGATGACCATGGAACCCAAAACCACCCTGACCGTCATTGCTGACGGTAAGACCGACTACACCGTCGTGGCCCCCGCCGCTGTGCAGGAGGGGAACGCCGAGGATCTTGCCTACATGACCCGCGTCATGGATGCCAAGTTCGGCGCTCACCCCGCCGTGACTGACAGCGGCACAGGTAAGGTCATCTCCCTCACCTACACCGAGGGCGTGCATACCCTGGATTGGTCCTTGAACGTGGACGAGGCGAGCGGCAGCATCGAGATCAAGGCGGGCGGTGCCGTGGCCATGTCCCGCGCCATCCAGACCTTCATCACCCAGCATCTCGCCCGCTCCGAGGGAGACCTCCTGGTGGACGCGGCGGGTGATTATACCTACACCTACGCCGAGGATAAGATCGACAACAGCTCCCTCCTTTCCTACGAGGGCGGGGACAAGACGGTCATGGCTCCCTCGGACGACGACGGCAAGCTCACCTCCCCTGCCTGGCTGGACAGCGCCGTCATGGTGGAGCTGCGCATCGACACCGCCTCCATCGGCGGTACCTTCAAGGATTCCTACGACCTCATTGACTTCTACGCCGAGGCGGGCGTCAACGTCCTGTGGCTCTCCCCCGTCTACGAGCGGGGCGCGGGCGGCAACGGCTACGGCAACATCGGTCTCCACCGCATCGAGCCCTGGCTGACGGGCACTCAGGATCAGGAGGAGGGCTGGAACGAGCTGAAAAAGTTCGTGGACTACGCCCACTCCAAGGGGGTGTATATCCTTCTGGACATCATCACCTGGGGCACCATGTACGCCTCCCCCCTCATCGAAGAGCATCCCGACTGGTACAGCGGCGAGGCCTGGGGCAACGCCGCCTTCAACTGGAGAAACGCCGAATTCAAGGAATGGTTCATCTCCAACGCCGTGGCCAACATCGAGAAGACGGGAGCCGACGGCTACCGCTGTGACTGCGAGCCCTTTACCGCGGGCTACGCCGTCTACACCGAGATCCGTAAGCGGCTCAACGACAAGGGCATTTACCCCCTCATCATGTCCGAGGAGGGAGGCCACCGCCAGGCCGCCTTCGACTGCGAGCAGGACGGCGTGCTGAAATACGCCGACATGACCCGCGGTCAGCTCTACCAGAACCCCGTCAACTTCTTTGTGGAGGGATACCTGGATATCGTGGACGCCAGCCAAAGCGGCCGCGGCCTGGGCGGCCCCACCTTCGTCAACAACCGCCGCCTCATGGGTACCTTCCGCTACTACACCAACTGCATCACCAACCACGATTATCAGGCCCGCAACGTCAACGGCAACCGCCTGAAGATCGGCTACGCCGCCATCTACGCCCCCTACATCCCCCTGTGGTACATG
>JAFQOC010000185.1 GCA_017420845.1 Clostridia bacterium | reverse complement strand
CCTCAAGGAGAGCATGACGGACTTTGCCGTGACCCTGGGCTCCGCCTTGGCCGATCTGGGCGATAACCCCTTTGCCAACTGCCGCCTGGAGGCCTTTACGGCTACCGAGACCGAGACCTTCAACGGAACCGAGTACGGTACCGAGACCTTGACCTTTGCCATCAGCGATACCGTCCGTGTCATTGACGGCCACCTCTACCGAGTGGTCCCTGACGGTATGGTGCTGGTGACCTACGCAGGTACGCCCCAATCTGTCACCGTGGCCGAGGGAACCGTCCGCATCAGCGACATGGCCTTTGCCGGTGCCCCCGTGACCCATGTCATTACTCCCTATACCCTACGAGCCGTTGGCCATAAGTCATTCTACCGGTGTGATCAGCTGAACATGGTCACCTTTACCTCCTATAAGGCTCCTGCCCTGGAGGAAGCCTTCGACGCCGAGCTCTTCAACAGTATGGATCACATCCCCGCCACGGGTATGTACACGTTTACTTACAGCGAGTCTGGTGATCCCGTGGAGAAGGCAGGACTTGGCGTGATCCCCTACTTCATGTGGAATGCCGCCGATACCCCCCAGAACGTTTACTACGGTGCAAGCTTTGTGGATTACGTCGGTCTGGCTGAGGGAGATCTGGTGCTGGTACGTCCCTCCAACGGTAAGCAGTACGATTCTTTCGTATGGGGACAGTACTTTGCCACCGTGGTCAACGGTGCCGCCGCCGCTGACGACGTGACCCTGGCCGCCATCGCCGCCATTGACGCCCTCCCCGAGACCGTGTCTCTGGCCGATAAGCCCTTGGTGGTTGCCGCCCGCGAGGCCTACGACAGGATCTCTACCGTTGAGCAGCGTGCTCTGGTTACCAACTACCCCAAGCTGGAGCAGGCCGAAAAGCGTATCAAGGATCTGGAGTACCTGGAGAACGGGGAGCAGACCGAGACCGAAATCCAACCCGAGGCTGAGGGTGGCTTCTTCGAGACCATGACTCCCGCTGAGATCACTCTGGCCTCCCTGTCCATCCTTCTGTTGGCCGCCGCCGCTGTGTTCGCTTGTCTCTACTTGAGCAAGCGTAAGAACCCCCCTGCGGCTCCTGCCCCCGCAGAGGCTCCGGTACAGACCGAAGTCGCCGCAGAGGATGCCTCTGCCGCAGAGGATGCCTCTGCCGCAGAGGATGCCTCTGCCGCAGAGGACGCCTCTGCCGCAGACAATACGAATACCGCTACCACGGATCAGCCCTCTGCCGCGACGCCCGAACAGCCCCGCCGAAGTGCCTTGCCTAAGCTTTTCGCTACGCTGCGGGCAAGGATGGCCGCAAGGGCTTCCCGCAGAACTGCCGCGAGATCTCTGGCGAAATTCTCCCGTAAGAAAAAGGCGAAGCTCTCCATTCATATCCCCCCTGTTGTGACCGTGATCCTTTTGAGTGTGCTGGCCTTGGCCGCCATCGCTCTGATCGTCCTGGGCGCGGTCAACGGCATCTCCCGGTGGGACACCCCCTATACCGAGTTGGACGGGAACGGCTATACCGTCAAGGTGCGCTATGATG
>JAFQOC010000184.1 GCA_017420845.1 Clostridia bacterium | reverse complement strand
TGTGGCCATGACCTGTTACAATCTGGCTATCCTGTATAGTGACACCCAACGCCCCGCCGAGGCCGAGAAGCTGTATACCGAGGCTCTGGAGAGCTACCGCCGTCTGGCTTCCGCCAACCCCGCGTCCTACGAGCCGGATGTGGCCATGACCTGCAACAATCTGGCTAACCTGTATGCGAACACCCAACGCCCCGCCGAGGCCGAGGCCTTATACTTCGAAGCCTTGGAGATTCGCCGCCGCCTGGCTGCCGCCAACCCCGCATCCTACGAGCTGGATGTGGCCATGACCTGCAACAATCTGGCTAACCTGTATAAGAACACCCAACGCCCCGCCGAGGCCGAGAAGCTGTATACCAGGGCTCTGGAGATCTACCGCCGCCTGGCTTCCGCCAACCCCGCGTCCTACGAGCCGAATGTGGCCATGACCTGTTACAATCTGGCTATCCTGTATAGTGACACCCAACGCCCCGCCGAGGCCGAGAAGCTGTATACCGAAGCTCTGGAGATCCGCCGCCGCCTGGCTGCCGCCAACCCCGCGTCCTACGAGCCGGATGTGGCCATGACCTGTTACAACTTCGCATTGTTCTGCGGTAAAAATGATCCCGAAAAGGCGGAGGCTTTATGGAAAGAAGTATTTCGGATTGCCCAGAAATACAGAAAAATCAACAATGTTTGCTCCATCATCTACGACCGCCTCAAATCCCGCTTCGAATAACCCGAAAGGAGCCCTCCATGCAGGATCTGATCCCCACCCGAGCCCTCCACTTCCTCGGCAACGGCCGCGTAGCCATGGCAGGTGATAACGCCGACATCGTCCAACTCTTCGCCCCCTGCTACTCCCTGCCGAGCGTCCTGACCCTTCGCCTCACCGACCCCACGGTCAGCACCCAAAGCTACCGCGTCGGCGGCTCGGCGGGCTATCTCACCAAGCTCACCCGAAACGGCACCTCCATTGGGGAGATCACCGACTACACCCACCCCACTCTCCCCGTCTTCATTCGCCGTCTGACCCTTACCGTACCCCTGACCTTCGCGCTGGACTCCCCCTTCCCAAAGACCAACACAGACGCCATCTGCGGGAGCCGCGCCAAGTCCTACCTCTTCGAGATCCCCGACGGCACCGTAGTCTTCTCCAAGTCCAAAACCGACAAGGAGACCTACTGCCAGCTCCTCCTGTCCCCCAACTGCGAGGCCGAGGAGGGAAGCATCACCTTCCCCGCAGGACAGTCCCACCTCATCTTCGTGGGCGGTGACTACGGCGATCTCGGCACCCAAAGCTTCGCAGGATGCATGACCCTCTCGGAGTCCATGCTCACCGCCGACCTCGACGGGATCTACACCGTCTTCCTCGCCCATTGGCGAGAGATCTTCAACTCCATCAAAGTAAATCCCGCCGCCCTGTCCTCCATCCCCAACGCCTCCGAACTCATCGAGTCGGTAGCCGCCGCCCTCATCACCCAAACATCATGGGAGGGCGGAGTCATCGCGGGAGCCTTCTACCACCTGGCCTACGGGCGGGATATGTACGGAGTTTTCCGGGGCTACATGGCCCTGGGACTCCATGGCTACGCCCGTCACATGGTGGCCTATATGTGCGACACCTACCGTGAGAAGGGCTTCATGCCCAACGCCTCGGGCATGGGAATGTCCTGCTCCCACCGCCACGAAAACGACGAGGTGGAGCAGACGGGATACTACCTTCTGGAGCTGCTGGACTACGCCGAGCAGACGGGAGACGCGGCTTTCCTCCGTGACCGCATGGACTACGCCTGCTACCTCCTCGCCGCCCAGGAAAAGCACCTCAAGGACGGCATGATTCCCTTCAACGGCGACGAGACCTACATAGCGGGGGGCCTTTTCCCCCGTAGCGGCATCGACCACGGCTCCATGGAGGCCACCGCCCTCTATATCGGCTCGGCCACCCGTCTGCTGGATGCCTGCGAGAAGTACGGCCTCATGCCCCCCGCCGCGATCGCATCCCACCGTGAAAAGGTCACCGATGCCCGCGAACGCTTCACCGAGAACTTCACCGACGGAGATACCGTCTACATCAATAATCCCCGCCGCGCCGAGGTGGGCGATACCCCCAAATACCGCCACGGCGTCTGCCACCGCTGTAACCTCATGACCAACCTCCTCCGCGCCCCTGAGGGCGGCTACCTCTGCCCCAACTGCTACGGAAAAGCTCTCGCTCCCGTAGCGACCGAGCGTTACAGTACCGATTGCGCCCTCTGGATGGCGGTCTTTGCGGGCTGTACCCTTCTCCCCGCAAACACCCTCAAATCCGCTCTCGCCCGTTCGGTGGAGTCCATCCGCAACAGCGGCTACGGGGCGACCACACCCGAAAACACCGTGGGCTACGAGTACGGCGTTATCCTCTACACCCTGGCCCGCCTCCTCCCCGCCGCTGACCTCCCCGCTTACCGCGACCTGCTGGACGAGCTTCTCGCCGACCGCGTAGAGGGAGCCGTCTGGACGGAGTATTACCGAGGCGGCAAGCCCTCCCCCGCCGCCTGTCCCTACCGCCCCTGGGAGAGCGCCATCAATCTGTGTGGCATCCTCGCATATCTGAACGCGATGGAATAAGTAAGCGAAATTGCAGTTTATCGGTGAGATACAAGTTACAAGATACAAAGATACAAGATATGTAAAAACCCTTACGACGACTCCCGTTTCTATATCTTGTATCTTGTATCTCCGTATCTTGTATCTCTTCGATAAACCCAAATTTGAAATCCCCGAAAAACCAATCAAAGGAGCCATACCATGCCTACCCCCTCCTTCTACCTCAACTTCAACGCCGAATCCTGCGCCCCCTACCACAACGACGACGTGGCGAACGACCGCGCCGAGCTGGTCTCGGGAGAAGGCCTCCGTGGTGATACCATCTGGAAGCTGAACGGCCACAACGCCACCGTCACCGAGTCCCGCGAGACCTTTGAGGGTACCGGCGTCATCCGCCTCACCACCACCCTCCGGAACGACGGCGATACCCCCCTTCTGGTGGATTGCCTATCCTCCGCCTTTGTCACGGGCATCGGCGCCGAGGGCCGCCGATGGTACGAGGATCGCTTCGTGATCCACTACTGCCACTCGGTATGGCAGGGCGAGGGTCAATGGCGTCATGCTACCGCCGAGGAGCTGGGCCTCTACCCCACCTACAACCACGGCCACCAGACCGCCTTCCGCCTATATTCCCAGGGCAGCTGGACCACCTCCCGCCACTATCCGCTGATCTTCATTGAGGACACCGAAACCGAGGAGACCCACTATTTCGAGATCTTGACGGGAAGCAACTGGTACATAGAGGTCAGCGCCAAGGGCTATATGGAAAACTCCGCCCTTTGCGTTCTGCTGTCAGCCGCCTTTGAGAAGAACGGAGGCTGGTACAAGGAGCTGGGCGCGGGGGAGAGCTACACCGCCGCTCCCGCCATCTACGGCCGCGTCAAGGGCGGCTTTGAGGAGGCCGTGGCCGAGTTGACCGCCTACAAGCGGCAGACCTACCGCACCGCCTTCCCCACGGGTCAGGTCCCCGTCTGCTTCAACGATTACATGAACTGCCTCTGGGCCCAGCCCTCCCGCGACCGTCTCATGCCCCTCATCGAGGCCGCTCATGACGCGGGCTGTGAGGTCTTCTGCATCGACGCGGGCTGGTTCGGAAAAAGGGGCGAATGGTACAAGCACAACGGCGACTGGCAGCCCTGCGACGAGCTCTTCGGTGAGGGAGGACTTCGGGGAATCCTGGACGAGATCAAGTCCCGCGGGATGCTTCCCGGCGTGTGGCTGGAGATCGAGACTGCCGATGCCGCCTCCGACTTCGCAAAGGCCCACCCCGAGGCTCTACTGACCCGCCACGGCCACCCCATCGGCCGAGGGCAGTGCTTCGTGGACTTCCGTCAGCCTGTGGTGCGCGACCACCTCATGCAGGTCTTTGATCATCTCTACGGCATGGGCGTTCGCTTCATCAAGAACGACTACAACCACTCCACGGGCATCGGTATCGACCCCTTGAACGGTGAGGACGAGTCCATGGCCGAGGCTCTTCGGGAACATACCGCGGCCTTCTACGCCTTCGTGGACGAGGTCATTGCCACCCACCCCGGCCTTATGATCGAGAACTGCGGCTCGGGTGCCATGC
>JAFQOC010000183.1 GCA_017420845.1 Clostridia bacterium | reverse complement strand
TACTCAAAGGCCTCGGCGGTGGTAGGCATATTGGAGACCTCCACGTAGTACTTGACGCCGTTGGCCACGATGTTCTTGGCATCCTCGATGCCTACCTCGTTCTGGGTAGCGCAGGGCATGATGACGTCGACCTTCTGCTCCCAAGGACGCTTGCCGGCAAAGAACTGGACACCGAACTTGTCGGCGTAGTCCTGGACCTTATCGCGGCCCGAGGCGCGCATCTCCAGCATGAAGTCGATCTTCTCGTCAGTGCTGATACCGTCGGGATCGTAGACGTAACCGTCGGGACCCGAGATGGTGACAACCTTACCGCCCAGCTCGGTGACCTTCTTGACGGTACCCCAAGCCACGTTACCGAAGCCGGACACAGCGAAGGTCTTGCCCTCAATGCTCTCGCCCAGGTACTTCAGCATCTCGACGGTGTAGTAGACAGCGCCGTAGCCCGTAGCCTCAGGACGGATGAGGGAGCCGCCGAAGGCGCGGCCCTTACCGGTCAGCACGCCCTCATAGCGGTTGACCAGTCTCTTGTACTGACCGAACATGTAAGCGACCTCGCGGGCACCAACGCCCAGGTCACCGGCGGGAACGTCAGTATCGGGGCCGATGTGGCGGAACAGCTCGGTCATGAAGGACTGGCAGAAGGCCATGATCTCACGGTCGGAGCGGCCGCGGGGATCGAAGTCGGAGCCACCCTTACCGCCGCCCATGGGGAGGCCGGTCAAGGAGTTCTTGAAGGTCTGCTCAAAGCCCAGGAACTTGATGATGGAGAGGTTGACAGAGGGATGGAAGCGCAGACCGCCCTTGTAGGGGCCGATGGCGCTGTTGAACTGGACACGGTAGCCCATGTTGACCTGAGCCTGACCCTTGTCGTCCACCCACGGGACACGGAACATGACGATGCGCTCGGGCATAGTCATGCGCTCCAAGAGGGCTTCGCGGCGGTACTTGGCCTCGTTGGCGTCAACTACAGGACGGAGAGAATCCAGAACCTCCTTGACGGTCTGGTGGAACTCGGGCTGGCCGGGGTTCTGGGCGATTACTTTGTCGATAATCTCATCAACGTAAGACATAATGTATCTCCTTTTATGGATAGATTCTTGGTCACCGAAACGGTGTCCGTCGGTCAGACGGAACCCGTCTCAACCTATGCTCTACATTATACACCATTCCGTGCATAATTGCAAGTACTTTTTGAAAATTTGCAAGAATATTTTTTAGAAATTTCATTTTCAACGGTATAATTTCGATTCTTTTGTTGATTCTGACTTTAAACTGAAAGTTCCGATGGATAATCCCCCACAAGAGTCAGGTGAATCTCACTTTTTTTTGCAAACGGACTTGCAAGTCGGGGCGGTTTGTGGTATAATGATGGGGAAAAGAGAATTGGGGGATTGTGCTTAATTCAAATTGCAGTTTATCGAACAGAGGTCCGATAAACTGCAATTGAGGTAATAGGTAATAGTGAAGAGTGAAGAGGTAAGGAGGGAAACCTTCGGTTTCCTTCATTTCGATTGAAAAATGGACAAATCCGAAGGATTTGCACCTCCACTCTTCACTTTTCACTCTTCACTCTTCACTTTTCACTCAAATTTGGGTTTAGCGCGGAGCGATAAACCCAAATTTGAAATCCCCACATCCACCACACAAGGAGTATTCCCATGGCAAACACCTTTGGCAATAATATCACCCTCGCCATTTTCGGCGGCTCCCACGACGCGGAGATCGGCATGACCCTGGCGGGCTTTCCCGCGGGAGTGCGGCTCCCCGAGGCCGAGCTTCTTGCCTTCATGGCCCGCCGCGCCCCGGGGCAGGGGCCTTGGGCCACGGCCCGCAAGGAGCCCGATACCCCCGTGTTCACCTCCGGTGTGACGGTGGAGGAAACCGAGAACGGCAAGGTCTATATCAGCGACGGCGCGCCCATGCGGGCGGTGATTATGAACACCAACGAGCGGTCGGGGGATTACGCCTCTCTCCTGGATACCCCCCGTCCCTCCCACGCCGATTACCCCGCGCGGGTCAAGTTCGGCGACACGGTGGATCTGCGGGGTGGAGGTAAGTATTCGGGGCGGTTGACCGCTCCCCTGTGTATTGCCGGAGCCTTTTGTCTGGCTTATCTCCGCGAGCAGGGCATTGAGGTGGGTGCCCACATCCAGCAGATCGGGGCGGTAAAGGATAGTGCCTACGACCGTCTGCACCTGACCCCCGAGGCGCTTCACGCTCCCGCCAAGACGAGCTTTGCGGTCATCGACCCCGAGGCGGGAGAGGCCATGAAGGGGGAGATTGAGTGCGCCCGTATGACCGCCGATTCGGTGGGCGGCTCGGTAGAGTGCGCCGTGATCGGTCTGCCCGTCGGTCTGGGCGATCATCCCTTCGATGGCATGGAGGGGCGGATCTCCTCCATTCTCTTCTCCATCCCCGCGGTCAAGGCGGTGGCCTTCGGTGACGGCTTTGACTTTGTCACGGGCTACGGCTCCACCCACAACGATGCTTACCGCATGGAGAACGGCGGGATCGTCACCAAGACCAACCATTGCGGCGGTATCCTGGGCGGTATGTCCACGGGGATGCCTGTAATCTTCTCCTGTGCCTTTAAGCCCACTCCCTCCATTGGAAGCGAGCAGGAGTCGGTGTCCCTGACACGCCAAGAGAACACGACCTTGGTAGTGAAGGGGCGGCACGATCCCTGTATCATCCCCCGGGCGGTGCCTGTGGTAGAGGCCGCGGCGGCGGTGGCGATTGTGGATATGATGCTGGATGACGGAAAGGAATGACCATGAAATACTTGTTTTCGGATTACTACTTTCTTTGCGGTGCCGCGGATCAATCGACCCATACCGTAGCAGATGCCTACCGCGGGATGTGCGGTTATATGAACAGCGCCTCCACCTGCTGGTGTCTGCGCCACGCCCTGCGTGGATTGGTTGCGGGGGGATACGTCGTCGTCGAGCCAGAGGAGCATGGTGAGGTCCCCTACGTCAACCTCGGCGCTTCGATCCGCGTCACCGAAGCGGGCCGTAAGGCCGTATCGATCTCGCCCCTGCAAAAGCTGTTCGGTGAACGCAAGGCCTTCGTGAAAAATCAGCTTGCCTTCTGCTCCCTTGACCGTCCCGATACCGACGTCGGAGCAGACTGGTGGATCGACGGCGACTGTCTGGAGCGCATAAGCTATGATGGAGTCCGTATCGGTCAGTGGGCTATGCCTATGTTCAGCCTGGGTGACATGGGAGACGGCTACCTGTCTCTGACTCTGAACCGCGGCGCCTACGGATACGGCGACGAGGACATCGATCCCGACGCCCCCGAGCGAGATGACCGCGTAACCGTCTCTGGAGACAACGACCGCATCATGGCAGGTGTATCCGATCTGCTGTCGGCGGTCTACTCCCTCTTGACAGAGTCTCCCCGTACCCGTAAGATCGCCATCCATGGGGCGGACAGGTCTTTTGTGATCACACTTGCCCACGCGGCGGGGGAGCAAGGCGCTTACCTTCGTATGACGGTAGCACAGATCCGCTTCAACCGTCAGCGGTTCATCGGCAAGCGAGACGGGGAGCTGGATT
>JAFQOC010000182.1 GCA_017420845.1 Clostridia bacterium | reverse complement strand
CTTTCAGTACACAAAAAAATATTGCTTTTGGATATAGAAAAAACCAGGTATTGCTACCTGGCTGTTCTATATCTATTTTCATTTTTCGGTGATATTTTTTTACGTTTACATCTGCGAGACCTATGCTACACTGGACACAACGAAAGGCTAAAGAATCGGGAAATATTCTCCTTTTGCATATTTACTTTGGGCAACCTTTATGCTATAATGTATTCAGTAGAGGAAAAATTCATTTTCAAAAGAATTAAATCTGATTGCACGGTATAATTAAAGGAGAATCACGATGATTTGTCTTGATTGTGAAACCTATGAGACCGCGTTACATTCTGTTTCAAAAATTATGCGGATCCCGCGAGAAGAATTGCGAAACCATTTAACTAGTACGAATTATGAAGCTTTGTATGAAGAACATCAATTCGAGCTTCCGTTTGAAGAGTTTGTCCTTCAAACAGTATGCAACAAGTTTCACGTGAGTGATTTCAGAATTGACTTGATCTATTGGTTTCATTTAAGTAGGACCATGCATCCCGAATGGTTTTCTGAAAAGGGAATACTTTCATTACGTGAAATGGAATCATTGTTACATGCTGATATTGAAACATTGAGACAGCAGATGCCCAATCCACCACATTATACTTGTAGAGGCACAACCTACAGGATGCTTCATGATTCATCCAGACAAGGTCCGTTCGCAATGTTGGTTAAGGATGTGGCTTTCTGCCATGATGAAATAGGAGACCATGATTATTTATCAATCCCTGAATGCGTCGAGGATATGGGGGCTGGCATTGCGAAGTTGTTTTACGATAATTCAAAATCGGTTATAGTTAAATTTCATGCTGTTCCTCAATTCGAAGCTGAAGCATATTTGGAAAATGTTTTGTGTTATTTGTATTGCGCATTAAATCAAAAAGATTTATTCGTTGAATGTAATACTTGCTATGAGGCACCATTTCACAGAATATTGCCTGATGATATTGATTATGTAAAAGAAGTGCTGGAAAATGCTCAAGTGTCATACTATTGGAGAAAATATGATTAATTTTAAGAATGTAAAAACAGGTGAAATAAAAACGGCATCTTCTCTTCGCGAAGAAGGAGATAAAATATATATCAGATTCTCTTTAGACGGAAAGGAATACGGTTATAATAAAAACAACATCGAAGTTATTGATTCCGATGCTACAGAATTGCCGTTTCGTGTATATACATACGCAAAGGACTGTTACAGATGCCATAAACAAACAGAGATTTTGACCTATATTACATATGTCGATATCCCTACTGATGATGTACTGTTTCCATGCGACTATGATAGGCTCAATAAACATCAAAACATTTTTGCTCATATGCAAGATCCGAGCATCGAATACTACGGAATCAATGTTATTGGTGACATTGAAGAATTTGATTACATGCTTATGGAAAAATATCCGGACAGAATCAAAAACTGCTATAGCAAAACAAAAAACAAGATTTATCCCATGAATGCTTGTTGTCATTGTGGAACTGGGCAAGGGTGGTATTTTGTGTATAGGGATATCAACGAAATAATTAAAAATGGTGCGAAACTAGAATTGTATTCTTGTAATTCGAAAATGAAAGTGTAAATTTGCTAGGCATTAGACAAACGAGCATAAATAATATAGGCCTCCGATAAGCAAACCTTGTCGGAGGTCTTTGGTGTTTTTGAGAGGTAATAAAACTAACGATTAATTTCTAATACAACTGTTATTGGAACTAAACATTATATAAGCAAAAACCCCACTAATCTGCCCCCCAAAGAAGGTTCAAATTAGTGAGGTGTGGCCTACCCGAAAGGATTCGAACCTTCGACCTTCAGAGTCGGAGTCTGACGCGCTATCCAGCTGTGCCACGGGTAGGTGTTTTATGAATACCCTGGTATTATATCACAAATCCGAAAAAAAAGCAACCCCTTTTTCAAAAAAAACATACGACCAAAAACGACTCCCCTATATACGCCCCATTACGTTCAATCTGAATTCATAATTATTTACTTTTTACCGAAAACCGCTGTCTCTGCTTGAGAAATGCGGTATAATGTCACAATTTTCCCGCGGTTCGGGCAAAAAACGGGAGAAACACTTGACAAATATAGCTTTTTGCGTTATAATGAATTTGTATGCCTTCCCCGGATTCCGCAAAAGGAAGACCCTTTGGGCGCAAACCACCCCCGTTATGCTCATGGCAATGCCGCGAGCCGGTGTCTGATCCAACGGAGCATCCCCCTATCTTGCGCCCCACGCTATGCCGCAAACGGCTACTCATACCGAAAAATGATGAAAGGCTTGGTTGACAAACATGTCTAAGAAAAAAGTCATTGATGGCGAACAGTTCCAGAAAATGATGGCATCCGCCGCCAATTCTCTGGACACCGAAAAGACCGAGATCAACAATCTGAACGTATTCCCCGTCCCCGACGGCGACACGGGCATCAACATGTCCCTGACCATGAAGCCCGCCCGCGAGATCCAGGTGGAGCCCGGCACCCTGGCTGAGGCCGCCTCCCGTATGGCCAACCGCCTCCTGCGCGCCGCCCGCGGCAACTCAGGCGCTATCCTGTCCCTGTTCTTCCGCGGCATGTCCAAGTCCTTTGAGGGTCTGGAATCCGCTGACTCCGAGGATATCGCCAAGGCCATCCGCAGCGGTACAAACGAGGCCTACCGCGCCGTTAGCAAGCCCGCGGAGGGCACCATTCTGACCGTCATGCGAGGCACTGCCGAGATCGCCGAGGCCGAGTCCGAGAAGTACAAGGGAGATCCTGAGGCCTTCTTTGAGCGGCTTCTGGAGGGTGCCGAGGAGGTACTGGAGCAGACACCCGAGATGCTCCCCGTCCTGAAGCAGGCCAACGTAGTGGACGCCGGCGGACAGGGATTTGTAACCATGCTCAAGGGTATGCTGGCCTCCCTGAAGGGTCACGACATAGCCGCCGTGGAGGGCTCCGACGAAGAAACCAACGAGGGCGCCGACTTTGGCGAGTTTGATACCGACTCCATCACCTTCGCCTACTGCACCGAGTGCATCGTGGGCAAGTCCGACCGCTACAGGGGCGAGGGCACCGCCGAGGCCTTTAAGGAGTTCATTACTCCCCTGGGCGACAGCATGGTCTTCGTGGATGACGAGGAGATCATCAAGCTGCACATCCACACCAACGATCCCGGCATGGTCCTCTCCGAGGCCGTCAAGTACGGTGATCTGGAAATGGTCAAGATCGAGAACATGAAGAAGCAGCACTCCGCTCTCACCGCCGCCGGCGAAAAGGCCGGCAAAGGCGAGGTGGACGCGCCCATCGACTACACCCCCGACAAGGACTTCGGCTTCGTTGCCGTTTGCCTGGGCGACGGCACCGCCGGCATCTTCCGTGAGCTGGGTGTCCACGAGATCGTCACGGGCGGTCAGACCATGAACCCCTCCACCGATAACCTCCTGGACGCCATCCGCCGCACCCGCGGCCGCGAGGTCTTCGTCCTGCCCAACAACAAGAACATCATCATGGTAGCCAATCAGGCCGCCGCCATCATTGAGGCCGAGGCCGCCGAGGGCATCACGCAGCAGAAGCGCGTCATCGTGCTGGAGACCCGCAGCGTGCCCGAGGGCATGTCGGCTATGCTGGCCTTCGACGAGACCGCCTCCGCCGACGACAACGCCGCCGCCATGACCGAGACCTTCGGTATGGTCCACACCCTATCGGTCACCCGCGCCGTCAAGGACGCCGCCATCGACGGTCTGTCCATCAAGGCCGGTGAGTACATGGGTCTGTGCGACCGCAAGATCGGTTACACCGGTACCGACTACGAGATCATCGTGCTGGAAATGCTCCGCAACTTCCCCGACGCCGCCTTCGTCACCGTCCTGTACGGCGATGAGGTCACCGAGGAGAACGCGGGTATCCTGTTCGAAAAGATGAAGGCCGTGGTGCCCGACGCCGAGTGCAGTCTGCTCTACGGCGGTCAGCCTCTATACGATTTCGTCATTTCCGTAGAATAAAAAACGTTTGGGGGAAACTTCTGGCAAGAGGTTTCCCCCTTCAAGAATCTTTGCAGGAAGGAGCTTCCTATGCCGACTCCCCTCCAATCCCCCCGTGCCCTTGCTCTGTCCACCCTTTTGGCTGTGGAAAAGGGCAAGTACGGCAATATCGCCGTGGATACCGTCCTCAAGAGGACAGACATGAGCGAGGCCGACCGCCATCTTTACACCGCTTTGGTGTACGGCGTCATCGAGCGCAGGATCACCCTGGAATTCCTGTTGAGCAAGCTTTCCTCACGCCCCATAGCCGAGCTGGACGGCACGGTCCGCACGGCTCTCTGCATGGGGCTCTACCAGCTCATTTACCTGGACCGTGTCCCCGACCACGCCGCTCTGGACGAGACGGTATCTCTGGTCCCCCGCAAGGTCTCGGGCTTTGTCAACGCCGTCCTGCGATCCTATCTCCGCTTGGAGGCCTCCCTGCCCCACCTTCCCGACGGTGGGAAAGCCCCCAGAGAGAAGGCGCTGACCACCCCGGAGGCGTGGATATCCCGCTTCCCCGAGCTGGCGGAGGGGGCTTATACCGCTGTGTCGGTGTGCTATGGCGTCCCTGTGTCGTTGTGTGAAATCTTCGCGGAGGCGCTGGGATATGACCGTGCCGTGTCGGCTCTGGCAGGCTTCTGCGAAAAGCCCCCTATGACCGTGCGGGTCAACACGGTGAAGACCTCCCCCGAAGCCCTCGCCGCAGAGCTCACCGCCGCGGGGATGACGGTGCACCCCGCCCACTACGCCTCCACCGCCCTCCGTGTCCCCGAGGGTGCCATCACCGCCACCGAGACATTTCAAAGAGGTGACTTCTTTATCCAGGACGAGGCCTCTCAGCTTTGCGTGGCGGCACTGGACGCTCATCCCCATCACGTGGTGGTTGATACCTGCGCCTGCCCCGGCTCCAAATCCTTCGGCATTGCCCTGACCATGGAGAACAAGGGCAAGGTATACGCCTTCGACCTCCACAAGAGCAAGCTCTCCCTCATCGAGTCGGGAGCTCAGCGCCTGGGGCTTTCTATGGTAGCCGCGAGCGAGCGGGATGCCCGCAAGCCCGATCCCGATCTGCTGGGAAAATGCGACCGGGTGCTCTGCGACGTCCCCTGCTCGGGTCTGGGGGTCATCGCCAAGAAGCCCGAGATCCGCCATAAGGATCTCACCGAATCGACCCGGCTCCCCACCATTCAGGCCGCCATACTGGAGGCCTCGGCAGGGTATCTCAAGTCGGGCGGCGTACTGGTGTACTCCACCTGCACCATCCTGCCCGCCGAGAACGGGGACGTGGTGGCCGCCTTTCTGGCCGCCCATCCCGACTTTGAGCCTTATGATTTCACCTTCCCCGCCAAGGACGGCTCGGTCCGCGACATTGTCTCCGAGGGGGGGATGGTGACCCTTCTCCCCGATCGGAACCGCACCGACGGATTCTTCATCGCGCGGATGCGGAAAAAGTAAATGACAAATATTCCCCTGCTTTGCGAGTTTTTTGACGAAACGGTTGCAGGCGGGGGAATTTGTGGTATAATGGGGGAAGAATGCAAATTGCAGTTTCGGTGCGTTTGGTTGCGGCGACGCTAAGGGGTGCAGGGGCGAAGCCCCTGCACAAAAAAACGAAGGGGGGCGGTGTCGGAGGGGCTTTCCCACCTGCCGCACCACGGGCAAATGCTGCTTTAGTGGCATTTGTAAGCCGCAACAAGCAACTTCGAATCTTTGTCTACTTTCGTGTTGCGGCGGCCCTCTGACGCGCGGCGGAAGCCG
>JAFQOC010000020.1 GCA_017420845.1 Clostridia bacterium | reverse complement strand
GGGGGCTTCGCCCCCACTACCCCCGCATAGCTGCAACCCAACGCCCCGATAAACCCAAATTTGAAAATTGGTTGAACCGTTCACGCGAAACTTCACATTGTGAAGTTTGAAAAACCTATTGACAAGCGACTACGGATATGATATAGTATAAGTGCACTACTCCGAGTGGTGCACTTATTTGATTTTTTTGGACAAGCACCGTAACGAAATCCAAAATTTCGCGTCTATATGAGTGAAGCATCAAGCTATGCGTGAAGCATACAACCAAGAAAGGAGAAGATCGCCGTGCAAACGCCAATTCTGGAGCTGAAAAACATCGGTAAGATCTACGTATCCGAAAACAACGTGGCCGTGGGTATCCGCGGGGTTAATCTGGCCTTTGAGCGCGGGGAATTCGTCGCCGTGACGGGTAAGTCGGGCTCGGGTAAGTCCACCCTGCTCAACGTGATCAGCGGTATGGACTCCTACGAGGAGGGCGAGCTGTACGTGGAAGGGGAGCCTACCTCCCACTATCTGCAGAAGGACTGGGAGGAGTACCGTAAGCAGTACATATCCTTCATCTTCCAGGAGTACAACATCATCGAGAGCTTTACGGTTCTGCAGAACGTGGAGCTGGCCCTCATGAATATTGAGGATCCCAAGGCGCGCCGTGAGCGGGCCATGGAGCTGCTCCGCCGCGTGGGTCTGGAGAGCCACGTCAACCACAAGGGAAGCAAGCTCTCGGGCGGTCAGAAGCAGAGAACCGTCATCGCCCGCGCCCTGGCCAAGGACTCCCCCATCCTCCTGTGCGACGAGCCCACGGGTAATCTGGACAGTAAGTCCTCCGCCGAGATCATCGAGCTTCTGCGGGAGGTCTCCCGCGATAAGCTGGTCATCATCGTCACCCACAATTTTGAGCAGGTAGAGGCCTACGCTACCCGCCACATCCGCATCTTTGACGGCGCGGTGGAAACCGACCATACCGTCCGCCCCGCCGAGTCCGTGGCGGATACCCCTGCCGCTCCCGCCGCCCCCGTCCCTGTCCGCAAGATCAAGCATACCCTGCGCAGCGGACTCCATCTGGGTCGGGTGCGCTTTGCCGCCACCCCTAAGCTGTCGGTCTTCCTGTGCATCCTCATGACCCTCACCTTCCTCACCATGACGGTCATCACCAGCCTCACCTACGAGTCCCGTGAGCTGTTCGAGGACAAGACCATGTTCACCCATATCCCCGGCCGTGCCGTCATCGTCCGACGGGACGGTGCCATCATCACCGACGCCGAGCTGGAGGAGCTGGCCGCCAAGATAGGGGCCGAGGATTACCTCCACTACGACAATATGCTGGACGAGACCGTCCTCATCATGATGGGGAATGACTACGAGTGGGAGTACTACCATTTCTCCTTCGGCTATCCCGCCGAGTCGGTCACCCTTGACGAGGGCCGCTACCCCGAAGCATTGAACGAGGTCATCATGGAGGTCCCCATCTCCCTCAAGCCCATCCTGGGGGCGAACGGCTTTACCGAGCGAAACGAGGAGATGTTCGGTGCCAACTACCGCGTGGTGGGTGTTAAGTACTACTACGATAACACCCGCGAGCCCCGCCTGCTCTTCACCGAGGAGGGCTACAAGCTGGCCTCCGCTTTAGCCTTCTTCCATCAGCAGAGCGGTAACTTCTCCTATTCGGTGTACCTGTACGACAAGAATAATCCCGACAATTACCAGTACCAGAGCGGATATCTGGATACCTTCGTGGATTTCACCATGGAAAAGGGCACCTACTTCGTCAATTCCCCCGCGTTCAAGCATGATCTGAACACCTTCCTGCGCCGTAATCCCGGCCTGACCGCCGCCGACGTGGGGGTCAAGACCGAGCTGACGGGCAGCTTCTACAGCTACCGGTACGATTACGGCTACTGGGATATGGGCCGGGATATCGCCATCATGCCCGAATACGGTTACGGCGAGCAGGGAAAGATCACCTACCTCTTTGATGGGTACGCCCCCGCTCCTACCATGACCGAGGCCATGAAGACCTTCTTCCGCAACCGCTCCTACAACGATCAATGGGACGAGGAGAACAACTGCATGGGTAGCTTCAACGCCGTTATCCTCTCCCCCGACATTGTGCTGGACTTCCTCCACGAGCACTACTACACCGAGGCCTACACCCAAGCCTCCCTCTTCTTCGGCAGTGACAGCGAGGCCCATGATAAGGTAGAGACACTCCGTGAGCTGGGCTATACCGCCGTGGTCACCGACGAGACGGTGGAGCCCGACGTCATGGAGCTCATCGAGACCAAGCTCTCGGCGGGCCTTATGGCCTTCCTTTGGGTGCTGGCCATTGTCTTCATCACCATGTTCCTCTCCCTCTGCTCCTCCCGCGCCATGAACGCCACCCGCGGCGACGTGGGCATCATGCGCTCCATGGGTATCCCCACCGCCGTAGTCAAGATCAGCATCTATGTACAGACCCTGCTGGCCCTCATCCCCGCCGCCCTCATCACCGCCGCGGGCTGCATCGCCATCTACCTCATCCCCGAGACCAACGATATTTTCCCCTTCCTCCACGGCTGGGACTACGCCTTCATCGTAGTGGTCATGGTGCTCATCGCCCTCAACCTTGCCCGTAAATACGTCCATAAGATGTTCAACCAGAGCGTCAAGAAAACACTCCGCACCGAGAAAGGAGGCTCTAAGTCATGACAAAATCTCCCGTTACAATTACCAACGCGCATAAATACTACAACCGCGGGAAGAGCAACCAGCTCCACGTCATGGACAATGTGAATCTGGAGCTTCCCGAGCAGGGGCTGGTGGCCATCTTCGGCCGAAGCGGCTGCGGTAAGACCACCCTACTCAATACCGTGGGCGGTCTGGATAAGATCGCCTCGGGTGAGATCGAGCTGTTCGGTCGGAACATCCGAGAGGACACCGATACCCTGCGCAACAAGTACGTGGGCTACATCTTCCAGAATTACAACCTGAGCCTCACCGACACCGTTTTCGAGAACGTGGCCGCCGCTCTCCGCCTCTGCGGACTCACCGACGAGACCGACATCTCCGAGCGGGTCATGGCGGCTCTGTCCAACGTAGATATGGCCAAGTACCGCGACCGTACCCCCGATACCCTGTCGGGCGGTCAGCAGCAGCGCGTGGCCATCGCCCGCGCCATCGTCAAGTGCCCCGCCATCATCCTGGCCGACGAGCCTACGGGCAACCTGGACGAGGCCAACACCGTCCTGGTCATGGATATCCTCAAGGAGCTGTCCAAGACCCGCCTGGTCCTGCTGGTCACCCATGAGGCCCATCTGGTGGATCACTACTGCGACCGCGTCATCGAGCTCATGGACGGCCGCGTGGTCTCGGACCGCACCAATCAGGGTGCCAACGGCTACGTGACCCGCAATAAGAATCACATCTACCTTGGAGAGCTGGAGAAGTCCGAGACCGCCGCCCCCGGGGTGACGGTGGAATACTACGGCGAGCCTATGGGGGAGATCAAGCTCCGCATTGTCAATCAGGGCGGTAAGCTCTTCCTGAAGGCCGAGGGGACCCCCGTCAAGCTCCTGGACGAGGGAAGTGAGATCCGGCTCATGGAGGGCGTCTTCGACGAGACCCCTGCCGAGCTGGCCACCGCCCACGGCCGTACCCTGGATATGTCCCGCCTCACCCCCGTGGAGGGCAAGACCTACGGCCGCCTCTACCATTGGAGGAACGCCGCGGGCTCCGCATGGCGGGAGAACTTCGGCAAGAAGCAGAAGAAGGGCAAACGGCTTCTGCGCGCCTGCCTGTTCCTCCTTGCCGTGGCCCTGGTCTTCATGACCGCCGCCTTTGGCGCGGAGATCGGGGTGTTCGCGGACATGAGACGGGACCACAACGAGAACGCCTTCTATATCCCCCTTGATCCCGAAACCGACTACGGCTTCCTCCGCGGTGAAATGGGCAAGCACGGCATGGACTACGCCCGCATCATGGGAAGCTCCCCTCTCTATGACACAGAATACCTCAGCTTCAAATCCGACGCCTTCATGACCGCTGAGTCTGTCCGCCTCAGTTCCGAGGCCGTGGTGCAGGACGCGAAGCATACCGAGGGTCTCTCCGTGGTAGCGGGAGAGGGCACGATCAAGAATTCCTCGGATATTCTCATCACCACCGCTTTGGCGGATAAGCTTCTGGAGGCCTCCACCGTAGGCTATCTGGATGAGTACGCCGACCTCATTTGTATGGTCTCCTCGGGGATGTACTACGAGCTGGGCAATCTCCGTCCCCGCATCGCGGGCGTGGTGGAATCGGATACCCTCACCGTCTATATGGACAGCTTCATGCTCACCCGCCTCATTCTCGGCCGCTATATGTATATGCCCGTCACCTACGCCTCCGACGTGGGTCTGACCCTCCCCGAGGGACAGGTCGCGGTCATGGACGAGGGCATGGCCTCGGTGGATAACAAGATCGGCGCCAAGGTCACCATAAACGGCCTGGAGCTGACTGTTGGGAAGGTCTTCACTCACTACACCGATATCGGTCAGTACCCCGACTACGTGCAGGACACCCTGGGCAAAAAGCTCATCCTCGATCCCGGGGAGTATCTGAAGACCCTTCCCGAGGGCACCGATCCCAACGCCGCCTTCTGGGAGTGGCTCCTTGACCACTACTTCAAGCATATCCCCTCCTTCTATCAGGCTATGCTGGAGGGTGTCCAGCCCTATGACGATATCCTCTTTGAGGAGTGGGCTGTGGCCAAGAAGGGAAGCGTTCCCGCTTATCTCTCCCTCATGGGACAGGACGTCTACATGGGCTGTGCCGCCTACCTCTACAAGCAGGACAAGGGCACCTACCCCACGGCAGAGGAGCTGAATCTCTACGCCGAGGAGAATTATGCCGCCGTCAAGGCCATGATGGAGCAGGATGACACCTTCTTCAAGGAGTACGACCGCTACATGGAGCAGCACTGGAACAGCTACAAGGATACCTACTACTACGTGCTCAGCGACGCCGACTACCTGAAGCTGGCAACCGGCGCGGGACTCTTTGAGAACGTTGTCATCGACAGTCCCTACAACGTCTGGGACCACGGCGACGGTCCCTACTACACCAACCATCTGATGATTTCCTCCTCGGATCCCGCCGCCACCGAGGCCTACCTCACCGAAAAGTTGGGTGCCGAGGGCTTCCTCACCCCCGACGACATTTTTGAGCAGGTCTACGCCGAGATCCGCACGGGTGTGATGATCACGGTCATCACGGTCACCGCCGTCATCGCCCTCATGTGCCTCTGCGTGTTCTTTATCATGCGCTCCTCCTTCATGAGCCGCGTCCGCGAGGTGGGCATTTTGCGCGCCATCGGTGTCACCAAGAAGAATCTCACCTTCCGCTTCGCCGTGGAGACTGCCTTGCTCCTGCTCCTCACCGTGGTGCCGGGCTACCTGCTTTCCTTCTGGTTCATCGGCTCCCTGAGCGGCGCGCCCCTTCTGTCCGAGATCTTCTATTTCCCCCTGTGGCTGGGGGCGGGACTCTTTGTCATTCTGGCCATTGTCACCCTTGTGTTCGGTGTCCTCCCCGCCATGACCCTTTTGCGCAAGACCCCCAGCGAGATCCTCTCCAAATACGATATTTAATCCCTTTTTCGGCTCCCGCCAACCGCGGGAGCCGTTTTTCTGCGCATGACGGGTTTGTCTTGAAAACGCCTTGTGAATTTGTGACGCAAAGTTGAATCTATGCTGGATATCCTGTGGAAAAGGGGG
>JAFQOC010000181.1 GCA_017420845.1 Clostridia bacterium | reverse complement strand
TATAAATGCTCCCGGGGACGGCGGCGTCGTAGGCCTTGTCCCAGCCCTTGCCCGCCGCCAGATCCGAGACCTTGCCCGTGGAGGTCATTTTCCATATGCCGTCCAGAGACAGAGTATAGTTGACCTCACTCTGGGAAGGTGCCTTTCCCTTGTTCAGGGTCACGGTAGTGGCCTTCGACGCCATGGGAGAGGCACCGTTTTTGTAGTAAGTCTTTTGCTCGTACTCGGCCAGATCCATGGCAGAAGCAGTCGGGACAGTCACGGGAATCACGGTCAAAAGGAGGAGCAAAGTAGCCAGGATAACCGAAAAAATGCGAACGCGGGATTTTTTCATGGATAAACTCCTTTCAGATCCACGGATCAAACCACAGAGAATGGATATTGGATCATTGTACGTTGTTATTATAATTATAGCAAAAATCGCAAGAATTTGTCAAGGCTTTTTGGGGGATTTGATAAAAAGCGGTCAAAAAATCAAATTTTCAATCAAGCAAAACACCGACACGGTGATGAGCCGATATCGGTGTTCTGCTGTATGGAATTCGTGGGACTTCTCCGGGGCTTACCGTGTCTGTCACGGCTCGTCCGACTGGTACTCCGCTCTGGGGCCTCCAATGTAGGCGGGGCGGGTGCGGGCGCAGACGAGGGAGGCCTCGCCGATCTTTGCGACCGAGAGGCGGACGGGGACGGCGACGCGGCGGAGGTGCATACCGATGAGGGTGGCGCCGATGTCCATACCGGCGTGAGCTTTAATGGATTCAACGGCAACGGGGTC
This sequence comes from Clostridia bacterium, assembly GCA_017420845.1. Classification (GTDB taxonomy): domain Bacteria; phylum Bacillota; class Clostridia; order Oscillospirales; family CAG-272; genus CAMEON01. The sequence continues at coordinate 2,128 of JAFQOC010000181.1, read as the reverse complement.
GGACATAGCCTCCCAGACGGCGGTGGCGAAGGAGCCCCCCGCCTTGGGCTGGGGCTTGACCCAGACGGGATCGTAGCCGTACTTCTCGGCGGTGGCGCGCTCCATGATGAGGGCGCGGTTGAGATGCTCACAGCACTGGACGGCCAAGCAGATGCCATGCTCGGCAAGAATGGGGAGGATAGCATCACGCAGGGCCAGGGCGGCCTCCATGGAGGAGTGCTTGCCGATGCGCTCACCTACCATTTCGGAGGAGGAGCAGCCGATGACCAGGAGCTGGCCTGCTTTGAGGTCGGCGGCGGCGATCAGCTCACGGAGGGCGGCGGAGGCGTCGCGGGTTATGGTGGAATAGATGGTTTCTGACATGGCGGTTTCCTTTTTAATAGAACGTCGCGACCTCCTGCTTTGGCGCGGAGGTCATGGCGTACTCGGTGGCGTAAAGGACTGGGCCGCGGCGGCCGCCGTAGAGCTTGTGGTTCTCCAGCTTGATCTTAGCCGTGACCGTGATCCAATCCCGGGTCTTGAGAGAAACGGGAGCGGAGAAATTGCAAACCAAACCGCTGTAGGCAATATCGTCAGCACAGCAGGTCATGATGTGACGGCCAATGACCACGGCGTTCTTGCCCAGCTTGTTGTCACGGGCAACCAGCCCCTTGACGTGAACGGTCTTGCCCTCATAGGTATCCATTTCCTCGGACAGGTCACGGTACCACAGGGCGAAATCCTCATCGGCAATCTCAATGACGTCGGCCTCCTTGTCAAAGGGCAGGGGATCCTCGATCTCGTCGTACTCGATGTGACCGTCGGGATAGTCGTAGGAGATAGCGGCGCGGCGGGAGATGCCGCGGATGATCTTGTGAATCTCCTCCTTGTCAATATTGTCGGGCGTACGGGTCAGCACCACCATCTCGCAGTTCATGAGCTTATCTACCATGAGGGAGCGCATATTGCGGTTGTAGTCGATGAAGGTGCGGGCCTCGGCGAACATCATCTCCTGGAAGATGGCCCAGTTCGCAGGCAGATTCTCATAGAGAGCCTGCAGAGGCCACATACCGTTATACTCGATGATAACGCGGTCAGCCTTGTGCTTCTTGCCCAGCGCGGTCAGCTTTTCAGCCGTGAGGTCCTCGGGATCCTCGATGATCTCAAGGAAGCAATTCTTGGAAGCAAAGGCGGAGAGATCCAGCTCGTCCACGCCCTCCTCGAATTGGATGATGAGGGTCTTATCCCCCGAATTGAATTGCTCGCTCTCCATGGACTCCTGGATCATGTGGGTCTTGCCGCCCTCCAGGAAGCCTGTGAAGAGGTATACGGGAATTTTGTAGGCCATAATGTTTCCTTTATGTGTAGATTTGGTTGCAAAGCCTCCCCCTCCGGGGGAGGTGTCGCGCCGCAGGCGTGACGGAGAGGGCATACGCAGGATACGACCCTCTCACCCGCTTCGCGGGAGCTCCCCCGGAGGGGGAGCCAAAAACGGATTAAGCCAGCTCCACCCCGAACAGCTCGGAGAGGGCAGGGATATTCAGATTGGAGCCGATGACGCAAAGGCGACCAATGACGGCGGCGCCACCCTCGCGGACGTCGGGCTCACCGGGGACATAGTCGAAGTGGATCCAGCTTGCGCCGTCGGTAGCGGCGACGATGCCCTTGGCGCGCAGAACGATACCGTACTTGTCCTCGTCGGCGAGGGCGTTCAGCTTGTCGGTCATGGAAGCGCGGTCAAAGGCGGCGGTGGTCTCGGTGCCGCAGCTTACGAAGACCTCGTCGGCGTGGTGGTGATGATGGCCATGATCGTGGCCGCAGCAGCACTCGCCGTCCTCGTGGTGGTGATGGTGGTGCTCATGGTCGTGGCAATGGCACTCCTCGCCGTCCTCATGGTGGTGATGGTGGTGCTCGCACTCCTCGTCATCGTGGTGATGATGATGGTGGCACTCGCACTCCTCGTCATCGTGGTGATGATGGTGGTGGCACTCGCACTCCTCGTCATCATGGTGATGATGGTGGTGGTGGTGCTCGGCCTCCTCTGCCAGGCGGGCCAGCTCGGCCTCCAGGGTGTCGGTGCGCTCCATGGCCTCCAGGAGTTGGGCACCGGTGAGGTCGTTCCAGGGGGTGGTGACAATGACGGCGGTGG
>JAFQOC010000180.1 GCA_017420845.1 Clostridia bacterium | reverse complement strand
TTTTTCAAAAATCCCTTGGCTCACAGCAGTTTTCTTGCACCTACCGGTGCGCGTCGGGGCGCTCGCGGCCGCCCCCGACACCGCCGGCCCCCTGGGGAGGTGCAGGGGCTTCGCCCCTGCACCCCGCTTAACTGCAACCCAACGCGCCGATAAACCCAAATTTGAAGATCTCAATATCACAAAACACATCCATCCCCCAAGGAGGCCCCCCATGTATCATCTCCAAAGCCGTTGGCGGCTTGAAGGCCGCGTGTTGCGGTATTACGGGTTACGCAATATGCCCAATATGCTTCGGAATACGGTATGGCTGTCCCGTAAGCAGATGGGTGTCCTGGAAAGACTGCCCTGCGAGCTGACGGACAGGGAAAAAAGGCTTTTGGGCGATCTGATCGGTGTCCAAGTGGTCCCTGCCGATGAAAAGCGCAGGATCCCCGCGTCCTTCGATGAGGCGCGGTTCTGCCGCACCTGCGTCGCCAACGATTTCATGATCCCCGGTCTGGAATTCGACGGGGACGGGCTATGCCCCGTCTGCCAATCGGCGGAGGATACCAAGGACCTACGCAGTATCCTGCCCGTGATGAATACCTTCCCCCGCTCGGAGCGCTCCCGCTTCGACGTGGCGGTCTTCTATACGGGGGGCAAGGATTCCACCTACGTGCTGTACTACCTCTCCAAGGTCCTGGGGCTTCGGGTGCTGGCGCTGACGTGGGAGATCCCCTTCATGTCCGACTGCGCGAAGCGGAGCATGGAGAACGCCAAGGAACGGCTGGATCGGGTGGAGTTCATCACCCGCAGAGTCGCCGGGGAGGATCTGCGGCGGATCTATACCAAGCTGTACGCCCTGAGCGGCAACACCTGCGCCTGTCCTTCCCTGGCTTACTTACTGTTCTATCCCGAGCTGGTGGCAAATAGAATCCCCTATTTCGTGGCGGGCAACGAGCCTGCCCAGATGCTGGGGCTGTACTTCAACCACATGGCCCCCGCCATCGCCTATCGGTTCCCCGAGAGCAAGGGGCTGAACGCCCTTGTGAACCTCGGGCGGATCCTCACCCTCCGTCCCCCGCTGAAAAAAGGGCAGTTTCATACCCTCGCCACCATGAAGCAGCTGGCCTATGGGGACAGCAAGCTCAAGAATATGGCGGGGTATTCCAACGAGCTGGTGTCCAACGTCTGCACCGCTATCCGGGAGGTCCCTCACATTGCCGACGCCTTGAAGCGGGCCATCCGCTCCTCCTCCCGCACGGGCCATATTCCCGCCTTCGTCCATCTGGATCTGAATGAGATCTGCGGCGGGGTGTACGAGTGGAGGGAGGTCAAGGAGACCATCATCCGTGAGTGCGGATGGATCCCGCCTGTGGAGACCGACAAGGGGCTCCACACCAGCTGCCGCATCGAGAAGTGCAAGGAGCACGTCCAGTTCGCGCGGTTCTACCGCATGGAGAGCGCCATGATCCCCTTCAGCGCCCTGGAGATCGCCATCGCCAGCCGCGACCGCAACCAGACCCATGAGGAGGCGCTGGCCGAGCTGAACAATTCCCTGGGCTTTTCCCTGGAGGAGATCCCCGAATGTACCATTATGAAGGAGTATCTGCGCCTATGAACGCCGTCGTATACTACTCAAACACGGGGCAAAGCCGCGCCGTGGCGGAGTATTTGGCCGAACGGCTGGGCTATCGCGCGCTGGATATGGAGGCCTGCGGGGAGACCCGCTTTGGATGCCTTTTGACGGTCTTTCCCGTGTACTGTCAGAATATCCCCGAGGCGGTGTGCGGTTTCCTGGAGACCGTCACGGCGGACTGTCTGATCCCCGTCGCGACCTTTGGGAAAATGAGCGGTGGGAACGTCCTGTGGGAGATCCAGCGGAGATACCCCCAACACACCGTGATAGCGGGTGCCTACGTTCCCACCAAGCATTCCTATCTCCCCGACGATCCCCCCTTTGCCGACTATCCCTTGCTCGAACCCCTGCTGGACAAGGTGAAGGCTCCCTCTCCCATCCGTTTTCCCAAGCTCCGCAAAAATCTCTTTGCCGACGCCACGCCCGCGCTGAGGAGCCGGCTCGGCGTGAGGCTCTACAGGACCGAGGCCTGCGACGGTTGCGGGCTGTGTACGGTCCGTTGCCCTCGGTCCGCCATCCAAGGGGGGATCCCGAACCGAAACTGCATCCGCTGTCTGCGCTGTGTGCAGGAGTGTCCCCGGAAGGCCTTGCGGGTAAAGCTCCGCCTTCCTCTTCACCTGTATCTGCGAAAGAAAAGGATGACCGAGACCGTCGTTTACGTTTGATACCGTATAAACCATCACATTCTATAGAAACGAGAACCATCCATGAATTACGAACACATCCAATGCCACGGCGAGGGGCTGACCCTTCCCCGCGGCTTTGCCGAGCGGATGCGGGTCATGCTGGGGGCTGACTTTGAGGCCTTCTGCGAGTCCTACGCCAAGGACGCTCACCCCTCCTTGCGGGTGAATACCCTGAAGATGACCGCTGATGAACTGCGGGAGGCCGCGCCCTTTGTGGGGGAGCCTGTCCCGTGGCAGAGAAACGGCTTTTACTATGCCGCCAACGGGGAGACCCGCCCCGGCAAGCACCCCCTCCACGAGGCGGGGGCCTACTACATTCAGGAGGCCAGCGCCATGCTGCCCGGTTCTCTATGTCCTCCCAAGCCCGGGGAAAAGGTGCTTGACCTCTGCGCCGCTCCCGGGGGAAAGGCCACCCAGCTGGCCGCCGCTCTGGGCGGTGAGGGGCTTCTGATCGCCAACGAGATCCACCCCACCCGCGCCGGGATCCTGTCCCAGAACATGGAGCGCATGGGAGTGCGCAACTGCGTGGTGACCAACGCCTCCCCTGCCGAGCTTTCGGCGAAGTTCCCCGCTTTCTTTGATAGGATCGTGGTGGACGCTCCCTGCTCGGGGGAAGGTATGTTCCGTAAGGAGGCCGACGCCGTGACCATGTGGAGCCCCGAGAACGTGGCTCTGTGCGCCGCCAGGCAGGCCGAGATCCTGGACGAGGCGGCGAAAATGCTCCGCACGGGCGGGTACCTGGTCTACTCCACCTGCACCTTCGCCCCCGCGGAGAACGAGGGGGCGGTGATGCATTTCCTGTCCCGACATCCCGAATTTGAGGTGGTTCGGTCTGCCGAGACCGCTGTGGTGGAGTCCCTCGAGAAGGGGCTCCTGGACGGGGGGCGGCCCGAGTGGGACGGGGAGTACGATCAGTTCCCCGCCTACATTTCAGAGCAGGCACGGGACACCTACCGCGTGTTCCCCCACCGATGCGACGACGAGGGGCACTTCGCGGCTCTCCTGTACAAGCGGGAGGAGGGCGGTGCGGCCGCCTGCTCGGTGAAGAGTGAAAGGAAAACGAACCGCAAGCCCGAAAAGTCGGGCGGCGGCAAGGGAAAGCCCAACTCGGAGGCTATGGCGGTG
>JAFQOC010000179.1 GCA_017420845.1 Clostridia bacterium | reverse complement strand
TGCATGGTCGCAACCCAACGCACCGATAAACTGCAATTTTTCGCAATTATGCAATCACCCAATGGTTTTGATTAAAAACACAGGAAGTCCTCCCCCACGCGTATCGCGCGCAGAATCGGCTTTTCACCCCCCAAAAACGCTTTTTTGAGGGATAAATTGGCAAAGCTCCCCAAAGTCTCGGTGGGTATATTGTAACCTCCTCCTGCAAAAATGTCAAGGAAAATGCGAAAAAAATTATAAAACCTCTTGATAATTGCGGAAAAATGTGGTATAGTATAAGGTGAAGAATTTTGGACTTCCATACCGTATTTGGGGTGGAGGTACCGTAAAAGAAAGGTGGATACATCCATGACTTACAACAAGAAGACCATCGAAGACATCGCGGTTGCCGGCAAGAAGGTTCTCGTCCGCTGCGACTTCAACGTGCCCCTCAAGGACGGCGTCATCACCAGTGACAAGCGCATTGTTGAGGCTCTGCCCACCATCAAATACCTGCGCGATCAAGGCGCTATGGTGATCCTGTGCTCCCACATGGGTAAGCCCCACAACGTCTTTGACGCCAAGCTGAAGCTGGACAAGAAGGAGATCGCCAAGATCGAAAAGCTCCCCGCAGAGGAGCAGGAGGCCGCTACCGCCGCCGCTCTGGAGAAGGCAAAGGGTGACGTCAAGAAGTTCTCCCTGCAGGTTGTCGCCGATAAGCTCAACGAGCTGCTGGGCGGCGGCGTTGTCTTCGCAAACGATACCGTGGGTCCCGACGCTCAGGCCAAGGTCGCCGCTATGAAGCCCGGCGACATCGTTCTGCTCCAGAACACCCGCTTCACCGCAGGCGAGTCCAAGAACGATCCCGAGTTCTCCAAGGCTCTGGCTTCCTTCGCTGAGATCTTCGTCAACGATGCCTTCGGTACCGCTCACCGCGCTCACGCCTCCACCGCAGGCGTGGTCCAGCACGCAGGTCTGCCCGCTGTCTGCGGCTACCTGATCCAGAAGGAGATCTCGGTCATGGGTAAGGCTCTGTCCGATCCCGCCCGTCCCTTCGTGGCTATCCTGGGCGGCGCAAAGGTCTCCGACAAGCTGAACGTCATCAACAACCTCCTGGGTAAGGTCGACACCCTCATCATCGGCGGCGGTATGGCCTACACCTTCCAGGCTGCCCGCGGCTACGAGGTTGGTAAGTCCCTGCTGGATGAGTCCAAGATCGACTACTGCAAGGAGATGATGGCCAAGGCCGAGGCTAACGGTGTCAAGCTCCTCCTGCCCGTGGACGTGACCGTTGCCGCTGAGTTCCCCAACCCCATCGACGCTCCCATCGACGTTGAGGTGGTTCCCGCCTCCGCCATCCCCGCCGACAAGGAGGGTATGGACATCGGTACCGAGACCATGGCTCTCTACGCCGAGGCTGTGAAGACCGCCAAGACCGTTGTCTGGAACGGTCCCATGGGCGTGTTCGAGAACCCCACTCTGGCCAAGGGTACCATCTCCGTGGCCGAGGCTCTGGCTGACTCCGACTGCATCTCCATCGTCGGTGGCGGTGACTCTGCCGCCGCTTGCGAGCAGCTGGGCTACGCCGATCGCATCACCCATATCTCCACCGGCGGCGGCGCTTCTCTCGAGTTCCTCGAGGGCCTGGAGCTTCCCGGCATCGCTTGCCTGATGGACAAGGAGTAAGAACGGGAGAACGCGAAGGGGAGCTTTTGAGAAAAGCTCCC
>JAFQOC010000178.1 GCA_017420845.1 Clostridia bacterium | reverse complement strand
TTTGCCGCATTTTTGGCATCAACAAGAATAAGCTTCAAGTCATTTTCCGTCGATACAGCGGACTTTCCTACCACGATTTCATCAAGCAAGCCCGCGTAGAACGCGCTCAAAGCTATCTGGCCTTTACGGGTCTGAAGCTCTCCGAGATCGCCTTCCGTCTAGGGTTCAGCACCGAGCAGCACTTCTACCGTTTCTTCAAACGAGAAACCGGCGAGGCTCCTGCGGATTTTCGAAAGAGTACCGTGAAGGGGCGGAAGGATGCCTTTGCGAGGCTGGCTATGGCTGCCGCGGGAGATCCCGGGTGCTATGCGGTCAGAAATCAGTAAATATGGAAGAACAGTCAGAAATTGGCTGTTCTTTTTTTATGCTCCCGGTGAAATCGTGCCAATGGGATATTTTTTTGATTCTGGTATTATGCTACAATTAAAATGAAAAAAAGTTTTTGAAAAATGTGTCGGATTTCAAGAAAAATTTTGTGTGTATAAGTGAAAGGCCTTTGACACTTGCGAAAGGGGGGTGAGCTATGAACGACGAAAAGATCATTGATCTGTTCTGGAAGCGGGACGAAACAGCCATCAAAGAGACAGACAAGAAATATGGGCGTTACTGCTCAACGGTTTCCATGAGTATCCTGCATAACGAGCTGGATGCCGAGGAGTGTGTTAACGATGCCTATTTGTCTTTGTGGAACAGCATTCCGCCTCACCGCCCGCAGGTTCTGCGAACCTTTCTCGGCCGAATCGTTCGCAACATATCCATCAATCGACACAAAAGTACACACCGCCAAGGACACAACTGCTATATGGACGTTTCACTGGAAGAGCTTATGGATGAGCTGGGGGATTGCTTCCCCTCGGATGATGACATGACAAATGAATTGTCGGGGGAAATCAAGGAACATCTGCAAGCCTTTCTCCGAGAGCAGGACGCCCTCAACCGAAAGCTGTTCGTGGGACGCTACTGGCACAGCTACAGTATTTCAAGGTTGTCTGCATCTTATGGTTTGACCGAGGGCGCTGTGGAGATCCGCTTGCGCCGAACAAGGACAAAACTTAAAAAATATTTGAATGAAAGGGGTATCAGCGTATGAAAAAAACAAGATATCAGGCTTGCCTGCTCATCAGCGAGCTGGATGATGATATGATTCTGGAAGCTGAACTGGCGAATGTGCCGATGCGGCGCAGAGTGGGACACGTGATGAAGCGTGTATGGCTCATCGCCGCCTGTATGACCCTGTTGGCCACCGCCGCCATCCTGTTACTTTTGCCCGCCATGCTCCGTGAATATCCTGCTCCGTCACCCATTCTCCCCTTGACCTCAGAGCCTGCGGTTGAAACACCTGAACCCGTCGTGAATTGGGTTTCCGATCCGACGCTGGTGAGGGTAGAACGGCTCAGCGCTTCAGAGGCCGTGGCGGATCCGGATGTTACGGAGGATGGCAACCTGGTCTCGGTGGAGTCCCAGACCCAGTATTTCGCAAATCAACTCATTCTGATCCATTTTTCCTGCCGCGAGGACGAGCATGTTATTGTGGAACCAAGCTCGTGGCGCAGTGCGCTGAATCCCGTGTACCTGCACACAGCGGAAGGAGACGGTCACACCCGCTCCTACTGGCGGTTCAAGAACGAGGAATTGGACGGTCACACCTCGGTGTCCGAGGAGCTGGAGTACAGCCGATACAAGGATTACTTCGGCCGCCCCGTGACGGTGGAGAACGGCGACGTGCTTCTGTGGCAGTACGCCAATCTTGCCCTTCCCTGCGTGGAGGACAATTTTGTGGATTTCACGGTAGTAGACGATGAAGGAAACATCACGGGCGGCGGCAGTATCTATATCGGTGGGTATGATCTAACCTCCATGAGCACGAACAAGACATACTACGGCGAAGGCTCGTATGGTTCCAACTCGGGCGGTTCCGCCGAGTCCTTTTGCTTCACCAACGCCATCTACCGCCCCGTGGTGCTGGGTGCCTACCGCTACACCAACGAGGGCGGAGGGGACAATGAAATCCAAGCCCAATGCCTAAAGGAGTTACACGCCCTTGCACTCGAACGGCGAGAGTCCCTGTTTGCCGACGTCAGTAGCGAGCTTCTGCGGGTGTCGGTGCGGGAGGCGTTGGCGGACTACGCATGGGTCATTGGAGAGACGGGGGGCTGGGGGTTATCTTCTTTCGGGAAATATCAGAACGAAACCAAATATCTGATCATGAGCTTTGCCAATTCCCTCGACCCCGCCGACCACGAGTATCTTCTGTTCCTCTACGAGGGCACCTACAGGCGGATCACAGGCTGGGAGGTGCATCTCCAAAATGAGTACGGCGACATGATTATAGGCTGCCTGTACCTGGAGGACGGTACCGTGGTGCAGGTGGATCTGCGCCATGCAGACCAACCCGTGACCCTCCTGCCGCCCGCGGAGACCGAAACCGCATGACCGCATCACAATGAGAAAGGAAAATACCATGAAAAAGATACTATTATGCGCCCTTACCGCCACGATTCTGCTGACTTCCCTCGCCTCCTGCTCCCGTAGGAATCAATACGAGGATCATTTGGGTAGCGAGAAAGAGACCCAAGAAGAAGAAACTGCCAAGGACGGCATATTCGGAAGCCCCTCGGAGGACTACACACTGACCGTCATTAAGAAATCGGGAAACAGCACCCATTATGGGGGCATGACCGATACTGAATTGAGGGAGCTGTACGCCCAAAGCGGCAACCGTTACAACACACCGGTTATGCCCACGGGTATGAAATACGATGTTCGTGTTGACAACGGGAACAAGCGTTTCTTTTACAATAAACTGACCGGTAATTTGGGAAGCTGGTGCAGTGATCCCCTCTGTATGGGTGGAGATTCCTGCTTTTGGAGCAACACTTGGTATGAGATACAGTATGTCAGCGAGACGCATCTGTATTTTCTATCCAGCGAAGGCCATTTGTACCGCAGCGATTGGCAGAGAAACAATCTGGAGCTGATTTATGAGGTTCCGGTATTTGAGGAAGAGGATCTGGGAGACGGAGCGGGTTTTATATATGCCGAATCCGTCGAGGTCATGTACGAGCAGAACGGTATTCTGTATATCGTGGGGCAAGAGTACGAAATGAACAAGGGTTCACTTTTTGCATGGAAAGCCATTGATCTTGCAACCAAGGAAATTCAGACGGTATATGTAGGTGAAGCGAATCTGGACGTACTTTCCGTCGTGGACGGTACGGTTTACTACACGTATGGGCTTATGAAAAAGGAGGATATGCACGTATATAAGACCGACTTGGCCTTTTCCGATGTCAGTGACGAATCCGAGCCCCTTCTTGAAAAGGCGGGATTTTCCGGCCAGTTCAATGATCGATATGCCCTGCTGTACGACCATTCAAGGATGGTCAAGGGGATGTACCCTCTGTTCCTGTACGATTTGAAAACCAATACGAAGCTGATGGATCTTCCGTCGGAGAACGGGGAGATCAATTTCCATTTGTCAGGGGATTATATTTATTTTGAGGATGAGATCACCAAGGACGAGGCCATCGGAGACCCTCTGCGGGATTATTTCACCTATACGTGGGACGAAGAACGGGTCATCGGCGACGGGAAAACCGTCCTTGACAGAAATCTGTCCGCAGATACCCAAGGCGCGGGTAGGATCTATCGTCTGCATATTCCCACAGGGGAGATTGAGTGCGTGCTGGAGCTGAAATACAAGGACGTACCCGTGCGGATCGGACGTGAGTTTTACGTGGATGGCGAGGTGATCTATTTCTCCTTCCATAATTACGAGGAATTCAAAAACTACCTGAATATGGATTTCGACCGCAAGAGCGAGCCCGAGCCTCACTACGCCGTAGCCGACCTCCAAAACGGGACGGTTACGTTCCTCGATTTTTCGGACGAGGAATCAGCCTGAAAGCAGGTGTCCGGAAAATTTGGGATTGGCGAACCCAAACCGTCGTTCGTAGGGGAGGGGTTTCCCCTCCCGAAATCTGAAAGAATGTAAGATAACCTTGATTTTGGAAACGTAGCGGGAGGGGAGACCCCTCCCCTACAAATCGGAACAAAACGATAAACGGCAATTTGTTACATGATACAATAGCCCAAATCTATCGAGAAAGGATCCCCATACCATGAAAAAAGCTCTACTCATAACCCTGGCCGCCATCCTTGCGGCCTCATCCCTTGCCTCCTGTTCCCGCCGAGGGCAATACGAGGATCAACTGGATAGTATGAAGGATACCGAAAAGGAAGAACAGACCGCTGTAAACGGTGTCATTGGAGATGACGCAGACGGATATTCTGTGACCGCCATCCCCTCACCTACCTCCGAAAAGGGGTTCTTTGAAGGCAAAACACCGGAGGAGCTGGCGGCTATCTTCGATCGCAATGGAAGAGGAAGTATGTCTCAATCGTTGGCAAAGAACCAAGCCATACCGACGGGCAAACGGCACAGGGACAAATTCTATAACTGCTTGACGGGCAATATCAGCGAATGGTGCAGCGATATCCTGTGCGACGGAGACCACTGTATTTGGAGCTGTGGCGATACCTCTGATTTTCTGTACGTCAGCGACAAGCATATTTACTTCATTTCGTCATACGGAGACAGTTATCCACCCGTTCCCAAGCTCTATCGCTGTGATTTTCAAAGAAATAACATTGAGCTTCTCTATGAGATCCCTACATATGGAGAAGAAGGTTATTCCACTTATGAATTAAACGAAATATTATATGTCAAGGATGACGTAGTCTACTTTACAGGCTATACCTACGGAAAAAACGGAGAAGGCATATACACCTTGAAGACTCTGGATATCAAAACAGGTGAGGTTCAGCTCCTTTCGGGTAAATCGGAGGATATCAATGTCTTCGCAATCGTCGGGGATATGATCTATTATTCCAAATCCGCCGGCGGGCACGCGGATATTTATAGGAGTGACCTGACTTTATCCAATCCACAGTTGTTCTTTACGGATGCGGCAATCGAGGACTATTCCGACAATTATATGGTTATCGAACAAAAACTTTTTGATGATAACGAGGTTTTCATCGAATATATCATGTTTACCTATCACATAGCCACCGGAGAGTGCCATGAGCTCCCCAGGGGAAGCTATAGACTGGTAGGTGACTATCTCTACTCACAGGAGATGGTATCCGACGAAGAAAAGAACGGCCCCTTGGGAGATTACTATACGTGGCAGGAGACCGACGGGTACCCCTCCTTCCAGTGCGCGATCTATCGGAGGAAAGTGGACGGCAGCGGCGCGGAACGGGTCTTGCAGCTTACCTATCAGGGGATCCCCGTGAAGATCACAGATTATGAGATCGTGGGAGACGTCGTGTATTTTTCCTTCCTCAATCACACCGAGTTCAAGAATTATTATAACCAGGATTTTAACTGGAGAGAATATTCCAAGGAAATGGGCATAGACAGCACCACCTTTGGTCATTACGCCGTAGCCGACCTGCAAAACGGAACGGTTACGTTCCTCGACTTTTGGGGAGAGGAATAATGGGAACCCGCCATGAAAAAACTGCTTCTGATCGCTTTGGCCGCCGCCATTCTGACAGCCTCCCTCACCTCCTGCTCCCGCAGAGGGAAATACGAGGATCAGCTGGAGAGCATCAAGGACACCCAACCCGATATTCCCTTGGAGGAACAGACCGCCACGAACGGCTTCATCGGCAGTCCCTCGGAGGACTACGCCCTCCCCATTATCAAAAAAACAGGAGAAACGCCCTATTTTTCGGGTAAGGCCGAAGACGAGCTTAAGACCATGTGGCGCCAAAACGAGGTGCGCCCCGAGATCAGCATCCTGCCAACGGGCAAGGTTTTTGGGAATATCTTTTATAATAAGCTCACAGGCAATATGAGCAAATGGTGCGCCGATCCCCTGTGCGAATGCGACAGCGAGGCGTGTATTTGGGCGTATGGCTATTCCATCCTGTACGTGAGTCATGATTGGCTCTATTTTTCGGTCGAAAACCAGATCCACGGATACGGACTGTACCGCTGTGACCATCAAAGAAAAAAC
>JAFQOC010000177.1 GCA_017420845.1 Clostridia bacterium | reverse complement strand
AGCTTCTGGATCATTCTGGTGATCCTCTACCACGTGGTCTGGGCATTCATCCTGTATTTCGGTATCCTGAACCGCCGCCGCTTCATCCTCCTGTCGCCGTGGATGTCCGCCGAGCTGACTCCCCGAGGGCTGGGGGCTATCGTGGGATTCGCTTTGTTCTTTGCCGCGTGGGTCTTGTCCCTCTTCTTCATTCTGATCTCCCTGCTCCCCTCGGTCTGGATCTTCGCCGCGTGGGTTCTGATCCTCCTTATTGCCATCTATTTTTGGTTTTACCGCGGCATCTGCGTATATGAGAACGGCAAGCTCCGCGTGTTCCAAGGTAAGATCACCACCGTAAAGGACGGCTGGGTGGAGGAAATGAGCATCGAAAGGCACCAAGACCACGATATACTGCACCTGCGCATCAACGGCCGTATTTTCAGCTTCAGGCTCCCGCCCGACACAGCCTTGAATGCGTCGGACAGGATCCGCGAGGAATTGGATGATATTGCTGACTACGGCTTTGCCGACGAGGCGTGACCCGACTCTCACTTTGTAGCAATTCCCCCTCAACCAAACCGCGATTGACATTCGTCCGATAATATGTTATCCTATAGGTAAAGTCCCCTCCAAATCCATCAAAGGAGACCCGCCATGAACCCGACAAAGACCCGCATCAAGGACATTCTCTGGCACGGCTGCAAGGCCCTGCTCTGCGCCGCCCAGCTCTGGGCATTCCATCTCGTCACCATGAAGTCGGTGGGGAATCTCATGAGCTTTCTCTACACCGAGCTGGTGGTCCGCGAGGGGGATCTGGCCGAGCCCTTCCTCGCCCTGATCCACCCCGTTACCCTGATCCTCCTATTCTTCTTCCTGTGGCGCTACTACGACAACGTGGACGACCGCAGCTTCAATCAGTTCTGCGAGACCTACAAGGACCGGACCGAAGCCCCCTTCCTGCTCAAGGAGATCCCCTACGCCGTGGGCTTCGCCGTGACCGTCCTTGGCGCCACCCCCGTCATTTCGGCCTCCCTGATCCCCGCCCTGAAGTTCACGGGTATGCGCCACGGGGAATGCACCGCCGTGGCCACCGCCGCCGCCCTTGTGCTGGTGGCAGGCCTTTCCATTCTGCGCCTCCACCGCCGCTCGGCGGTCTGGATCGAGCAGAAGGACCTCCGCACGGGCAACGAGAAGACCCGCTGGGGCCGCCGCATCCTCTACGCGGTGATCTTCTTCGGCTCCATCTACGCGCTGATCTTCTTCGGCTTCTCCACCCTGGTCCCTACGCTGGGCTCCCTCATCCTGGGCATCATCCGTCTGCTCTGGAAGCCCATTCTCATCATCGGCGGGATCCTCTTCCTCTGGCTCTTCGTCATCCGCTCGGTCCGTCGCATGATCGACCGCCGTAAGTTCATCAAGAAGCTGGAGCGCATGAGGGAACGGGGAGAGCTGTCCTACGAGATCCACGGCTCCCCCTACCTGTCGGTGCTCTCCGAGCGCATCTTCTTCGGCCTCACCATCACGGATATGCCCCACCCCGACAGCCGCGGGGGGCGCGGTAAAAACAAAGAAGTGACCTACAAGGTGGCCTTCGCCAACTGCCGCTACCGCCGCGGCCTTGTGATCCTCTGTCCCAACAACGTCTACCGCTTCGTCTACTCCCTCCAATTCCGCACCATCGCCCAGCAGAACTGGGGCGGGCTGTCGGTGGCCTCCTCCCGGATCGTCTCCATGCCCGTGGCCTCCTTCCACACCAATCACTCCTTCGACTTTCCCGAGGGAGAGGGCAAGCGCATCCTCATCGTGGATCCCGCGCCCCGTATGCTGTGTATGTACGGCTACCGAGAGGGGGAGCTTATGACCCTGGACAACGATTCCGAGATCTTCGGGTATACGGTGTATGGGAAGAATTCTTTCGTGAATATTTTGGAGAGGACCTAATTTTTCTAAAAAGACCGAACCTTTTCGGGGTTTGGCGACTCATATAAGTAGAGCATCTCATCCGGCTTTCCGCCGAGGCTTGGGGTGCTCTATTACCGAAAGGAGGAGCCTTTGCCCATGCGCGCCCCCATGTCCCCCCGCCGCCGAGGGAGCTTGATCTCCCTGCTCATATCCGCCCAGCTTCTGGTATTGGATATTCTGACCCGCCTGGCTGTCAAGCAGATGCTCCGCCGCCTGGCTCTGCCTCCTTCCCTGTGGACCGAGGCGGTTCACGTGGCCGCGGTCATGATCCTGTTTGTTTGCCTGTGGCTGTACTACGATTCCATCGACGACCGAGGCTTTGCCGACTTCTGCCAAGGCGGCAACGACCGCCCCCTGTGGGATATCCCCGCCCATAGCGCGGGGCTGACGGTCACCGCTCTGACCGCCGCTCCCATTCTGTGCTTTGCGCTGTACGGTCTCCTGGCCGAGACGGGACTGCACCGCGTAGCCTCCTCCATCCTCGCCACCATGGGCGCGGTAGGCTTTGCCGTAGGCGGGCGGTTCCTCCTGCTGGCCCGTCTGCGCACTCTCTGGACGGCGCAAAAGGAGCTGGTCACGGGGAAGGAAAAGCTTCACTCGGCCCTGTCCCGCGTGTTGTACGCCATAGTCTTTTTCCTGTCTCTGTGTCTGGCTGTGTGGTTTCTCTTGGCCATGTGCAGCCACCAGATCATCAAGTACGCAGGGCTCATCCCCCACATTCCCTTATGGCTGATCGGGGCCATCCTCCTCTGTCTGCTGGCCGACGGGCTCACTCGCTTCATTGTAGCGCTGTTAGCCCGCCGCCGATTCCTGTTCCGCCTGGCACAGCTGGCAGAGCGGGGCGTAGTCACCTACACCGTGGAGGGCCACCCCTACCTCTCCCTCCTGTCCTCGAGGCTGTACGCGGGCGTGACCGTGACCCATCGCACCAGCGTAAGCAACCTTCGCCATGAGACCGTATACCGTGTCGGTCTGATCCGCGGAGGACGGCGAAAAAGCATCCTGATACTCTGTCGGAATCAGGTGTACCGCCTTATGCATAAGCTCCCCGGACAAGGGCTGGTCTTCCAAGCGGGAAGCCGCGGTCGGATCATCCACAAGCCCATGCACGCGTGGTTTGAAAGCAAGGCCTTTGACCTTCCCGAGGGGGAGGGCGAGGGCGTGCTTTTGGTGGAGCCCTTCCCCGCCGTGATCGCGGAGCAGATCGCGGACGAGGAGGAATGCTTTTGGGAGCTGGACATCGGATCCCGCTCCTTCGGGTATACCGTGCATAGTCAGAATTCCTTCCTCCATCTTTTGGAACGAATGTAAAGGAGACATATCATGAAGCAACGGAATCTCCCGCGACGCCGCGTTTTTTGGGGAAAATGGTTGGATCTGTGGTTTGTCTGCTGGGTCGTCTACTGCGCCTGTGAGTATCTCCTGCTGCGGCTCCTCTTCCGCGAGACCATGCCCCATCTGCGGGACTATTCGGTGCTGGGCTGGACACAGCATCTGGTCTTTGCCGCCGTGTATTTTCTCATCTTCACAAGACCTGCCTGTCGGAGGGATCCGTCGGAGCCCCCTGCGGATTTCCATCTGCGGAAGATCCCGGGTGAGTTCCTTCGGCTCCATTGGAGGCAAATGCTGTTGCTGTTGGGATGCGCCGTCCTGTACGAGACGATCCAATTCATGTTTCCCGATCGGAACAACTTGTTTTCAGCCCTTTTGGTAGTCCTGTTTCCCTCGGCCTCGGTCATCGATTCCCCCGTGATCCGTACCGCGGCGGGTGTATCTCTGACCTTGGCCTCCATGCTCCTGCCCCATATTCTCCTTCGCTATGGGGAAGCCAAGCGGCAACGCGCGGAAAAAAGTACGTCCTTGCATTGACAACCACCGCAAAATGGTGTATAATACCCACGGGCGTCTCCGTGGATCTCCTATGGAGGGAGACCGCGGGGCGCCCCTATTTTCCCCGAAAGGACATCCCCACCATGCTCAAAGCCGTACTTTTCGACCTCGACGGAACCCTGCTCCCCATGGATCAGGAGATCTTCATGAAGGATTACTTCGGCCGCCTCATCCGCCGCCTCGCGCCCATCGGGTACACCCCCGAGCTGTTCTTGGCCGCCATGAAGGCGGGTATCGCCGCCATGGTCCAAAACGACGGCAGTCGCACGGGCGAGGAGGCCTACTGGGAGGCCTACACCGCCGTCAGCCAAACCGATCTTTCGGCGGAGATGCCCATCCTGGAGGTCTTCTACAACACCGAGTTCGACGAGGTAGCCGCCGTCTGCGGCTATACCCCCAAGGCCGCCGAGCTGGTGCGCTCCCTGCAACAGAAGGGTATTCGGGTGATCCTGGCCACCAACCCCCTGTTCCCCCGCATCGCCACCCAGAAGCGCATCCGCTGGGCGGGACTTCAGCCCGAGGACTTCGAGCTCTACACCACCTACGAGGACATCGGCTACTGCAAGCCCAACCCCGACTACTACAGGGAGGTCCTGCGCCGCGCAGGCCTGGATGCCGCCGACTGCCTCATGGTGGGCAACGATGTGGCCGAGGACATGATGGCGGGGGCCAAGGCAGGTCTGCGCGGATTTCTTCTGACCGACTGCCTCATCAATACCCCAAGCGCCGATATAAACGACTATCCCCACGGATCCTTTGAGGAGCTGGAGGCTTATGTTGGGGAGCTTTTGGCGGAGGGTTGAGTGGGAAATTGCAGTTTATCGTTCCGATAAACTGCAATAGTGAAATACGCTTCGCGTGTGAAATGCCTGCGGCGTGAAATACGCTTCGCGTGTGAAATCCTCCCTTCGGTCGGGTGTCGGAAGAAACCCTACGGGTTTCAATTT
>JAFQOC010000176.1 GCA_017420845.1 Clostridia bacterium | reverse complement strand
TACTCCCTCTCCTACTACGGAGAGGCCTTCAAGACCATGTATCCCGATCTGGCCGCCTTCGCGCCCGTTTACTTCGGCTTCGAGAAGGGAAGCGACTGGGAGGCAGAGATTGCCGAGATGGCCCGTCTCATGGTGGAGCGCGACATGATTACCCATGCCATCGCCGAGCTGGAGGGGCTGGAGACCGTCACCGAAGAGGAGTTTGACAAGCAGGTGCAGTACTGGGTCGACTACTACCTGTCCACCTACTACACCTCGATTTCCAAGGCGGAGGTTATCCAGAACATGGGCGAGACCTTCCTTACGGAGTCCGCCTTTGCCGAGAAGCTGGACGAGTGGCTCATGTCCCAGGTGACTTTCACCTATGAGGACGGCACTCCCCTTGTGAGCAATACCGATAACGGGGCCGAAACCGAGACCTCGGAAGGTTAATTTGTACAAAGTTTTGATTTGTCGGGGCAAAATTGAAAAAAATTTCTAAAAACCCTTGACAAATCAGAGTTTTGCGGTTATAATATAACAGTCAATGTCGTGCGCGCTGTGATTTTTTACAGAGTTTCTGTGCCTGTCAGACCGGCAGAAAGATCGCCCCGACAGCAAATCTTGAAGGAGGTATCCCGAAATGCTCAGAACTTACCAGCCTAAGAAGCGCCAGAGAAAGAAGGAGCATGGCTTCAGAAAGAGAATGAAGACCGCGGACGGTCGCAAGGTTCTCAAGAGAAGACGTGCCAAGGGCAGAAAGAGACTGACCTACTAATTTGGAATGATTCCATGATTTCGAAAAACCCGAGGAATGATAGGACATAGCTCCAGCGAAAGTCTGTCTCTCCTCGGGGTTTTTCGTGAAAATCAGCCCTTGAAGCCCTGCCGCATACCCCGTCGGGTAACGGCCCATCCTCATTCATGGCAGCCGCCATGGGGAAGGAACCAACATGAAACCCTACGCCATCAAGGAGAACCACCTGTACAAAAAGACCTTTCAGCGGGGAAAACGCTGGTCGGGAAGGTTTGTGTCGGTGTACGTTCTCAAGGATCTTTCGGCCAAGCGTCTGAGGAAGGCGAATCCGCAAAAGCAGTACATCAATCGGATCGGTCTGTCTGTGCCTAAACGGGAGGGAGGCGCCATTGAGCGCAACCGTGTCAAGCGCATCATCCGGGCGGGACTGCAAGCCGTGGAGCGCCGCTACACCCTGCGCCGAGGATACCTCATCGTCATCGCGGCAAGGCCCGGGATCGAGACGCAAAAATCCACCGCCATCGAGTCCGAGCTTCGCTACATCTTCAAAAAGCTGGAGATGATCGAGCCGCCGCCCGCCAAGGAGGGAGCGCCATCTCCCTCGGAGCCACCGAAAGCGGACAAGCCATGAAGCACATCGCCATGGCCCTGATTCGGTTCTACCGAAGATACCTGTCCCGGCTCAAGCCGGCACCCACCTGTCGGTTTACCCCGACCTGTTCAGCCTACGCGCTGGAGGCCTTTGAAAAACGGGGCTTCCTTGCCGGACTGACCCTCACCCTGTGGCGGCTTCTCCGCTGCAGTCCCCTCTCCCCCGCGGGATACGACCCCGTGCCCCGTGCGGGCTTCAAAACCATGCCTATGCGCTGGAGCAGGTACGACAAGTACCGCGCCGAGCAGGAGGCATCCGCCGAGTCCTCCCAAGAGGAGAGCGACGGCATGATCTCCCCCGACCCTTCGAGTAATGCCTTTGAGGATGATCCATCCGAGGACGAATCCTGACATACCACGAAAGCGGGAGATCCCATTCGCCACCGAACACAGCGGCCAAAACCTTGAGGAGCCGCGCCCCGACTTCCTTTGCCGGGGTCCCCTATAAGAACAAAGGAAATATCAGAATGAAAAGAAACACGAAACTCACCAAAAAGCTCCTGACCCGCGTGGTCATGGGGCTTCTGCTGCTGGCCATGCTGAGCGGTGTCCTCACCTCCTGCAGAGCTCGCGGCGGCAGTACGATCACCACCGTTACCAAGGGCTACGTCATCGGCAGTAATATGCTGACCGAGGCAAACGGCCTCACAGCCGCCCAGCTGGATAAGCTGGCCGACGAGATCGTGGCCTCCAAGAACGCCGCCACCATCCGCACCCAGCTGGTAGCCGCCCTCCGCGGCTACGATATGTCCCTGTCCGACTTTGACGACGCCAAGGTCGAGAGCGGTGAGCTGGCCGCCCGTCCCGAGGATGCCCCCGCTATGGCGCTGAACATCCTGCAAAAGAACGGCATCGAGACCTCCCCCTACAAGAATACCGCCGGCGACCCCGTCATGACCGCCGCCGACGTGGAGACCCTGGTCAAGGTTTTCCAGACCAACGTGGACGTGGACGCCAAGCTGGGCCTGATCGACCAGCTCCTTCATTGGATCGGTCTGGGCTTTGAGTGGCTCATCAACGTCCCCGGCTTCGGCAGCTTCATCCTGGGTACGGTGTACTTCGCCATCGCCCTGGAGCTGGTCATGATCCCTCTGGCCGTCAACCAGCAGAAGAACTCCCGCAAGCAAGCCATGCTTCGCCCCCGGGAGATGGCCATCCGCAACCGCTACAAGGGCCGCAACGATCAGGCTACCCAGCAGAAGGTGACCCGTGAGATCCAGGATCTCTACACTAAGGAGGGATACTCCCCCATGTCGGGCTGTCTTCCCCTGCTCATCACCCTGCCCTTCCTTATGTTCCTCTACTACATCGTGATTGACCCCATGACCTATATCATCGGCGCCCCCGCCGGCCTGTCCTCCGCATTCCTGACCTTTGCCGACGCCCCCGTGGCCGCAGGTGGTCTGGGTCTGTCTCTGGGCTCCAGCCGCGGTACCATCGAGGTGCTTTCCCTGATCCGTGAGAACGGCATCAGCATCGACGGCTTTGCCGACTTCGCGTTCTTTGCCAACGGCGGCGAGTGCTTGGCGGCTTTGGACGGTATGGTTGACCGCATTCCTGACTTCAACCTCTTTGGCCTCAATCTGGGTCTGACCCCTGAGATCTTTAATTTCAGCTCTCTGGAAAGAGGTCTGCTGCAGCTCATGCCCGTCCTGACCTTCCTGGTTTACTGGGGAAGCGGTAAGATCACCCGAAAGTTCTCCTTCCAGCCCATGCAGGGTGATGCCGCCAAGGACCCCGCCCAGGGCTGCTCCAACGGCATGATGAACATTATGATGCCCGCAATGTCAGCTTGGTTCACCTTCATGGTCCCCGCCGCCGTGGGTCTGTACTGGCTGTTCAAGAGTATTCTGAGTACCATCAAGACCATCATCGTTGCCAAGGTCATGCCCTTGCCCACCTTCACCGAGGAGGACTACAAGGCCGCCGAGCGGGAGCTCATGGGTAAGGACAAGAACAAGCCCGTCAAGCGAGACCCCGACGCTCCCCGCAACCCCAACGTCCGCTCCCTGCACCACATCGACGACGAGGACTACGAGTCCCCCGCCGAGCGCGAGGCAAGACTGGCCGCCCGTAAGCGGGACTACGTGGAGGAGGACGATGCCCCCAAGGCAACCACCGCTGACAACGCCTACAGCGAGGGCGTGACCCTGAAGGAGGACGACCGCCCCGCCCGCAAGGACAAGAACAACAAAAACAAGAAGGACAGCGACGACTGATCCTCACGGGGGCGACTGCCACAGACAGGCAGTCCCGCCCCGCACATAACTGAAAGGATACGAATAACCGTCATGAAGAAGGAAATTGAAATCAGCGGTAAGACGCGGGAGGAGGCCATTGAGAAGGCCGTCATCGAGCTGGGGGCCCCCTCCGCTTCCGCTATTATGTACACCGTGATCAACGAGGGCCGCAAGGGCTTTCTGGGCTTTGGTGCCGTAGACTGCACCATCAGAGCCATCTACCAGGTGCCCGATCCCGCAGAGGATAAGCCCCGCCGCGACCGCCGCGACCGCGGAGACCGCCGTGACCGCAAGGGCGGTGAGCGTCGCGATCGCCGCGACAGCGACCGCGCGCCCAAGAAGGTTGTGGAGGATGAGGAGATCACCCCTGAGGTGACCGCTCCCGTTATCCCCCCTGTGGAGAACATTGATCCCGCCACCGCCACCGAGAGCGAGCAGACCGCATACCGTTTCATCTGTAAGCTGGTGGAGAACATGGATCTGGCCGACGTTACCATTGCCATGCATCCCGGCAACAACGACGACATGGTCATCACCGTAGACGGCGAGGCCGCCGGTGTGCTGATCGGCCATCACGGCGACACCCTGGACGCCCTCCAGTACCTCGCCAACCTGGCCGCCAACCGCAAGGAGGAGGGCGAGAAGCGGGAGTATGCCCGCATCACCGTGGACGTGGAGTCCTACCGCGCCAAGCGCG
>JAFQOC010000019.1 GCA_017420845.1 Clostridia bacterium | reverse complement strand
GACGGCTTCATCTTCCGCGCGGGTCTGTGCTACTACCGCGGCGCGGGCAAGGTCTTCTACTTCCAGCCCGGCCACGAGTTCTGCCGCTCCTACTACAACCCCTACGTCCAGCGCATCATTTGCAACGCCGTCAAGTGGGCTGCTCCCAACGACATCGGGTATCCCATTGAGAACGGCTGTCCCTGCATCCAGTACAAGCTGTCGGACAAGTTTGAGCAGTAATTTTCACCTTTGGCGGCTTGTCTGATGGCAGGCCGCTTTATTTCATGATAAGGAGACACAATCATGCTGAAGTTATCTTTTCCCGGCATCACCCAAGAGCAGTTCTCCGACGCCTTTGCCGTTCTGGAGGAATGCAAATCCACCCCTGCCCTGGGCTTCCCCTACCCCTTCATGGGGCCCGGCGGACAGTACGGCAACTGCTGGTGGGAGCGGGATACCGCTCTGACCCTTCTGGGCTACCGCTGGCTGGATCCCGACTACTGCCGCATCGCCCTGGATAATTTCACCTTCGTGCAGAAGGAAAACGGCCGCATTCCCCTCTACGGCTACGACCGCGTGCTGGATTACGATATCGAGCTGAGCGCCATCCCCGTGATCTTTGAGGTGGCCGCCTACGTCTGCCGCGAGACCACCGACGAGGACTACGTCCGCCGCATCTACCATATGCTGGCAAAGTACATGGACTGGTGGCTGTCTCCCCTCAAGCGAGACCCTAAGACAGGTCTTGTCTGCGGCATCTTCGAGGAAGCAGACCCCTCGGATATCCACGAGCAGCTCACGGTGGCCCAGGTGGATCTGAACGTGCAGGTGGCCGTGGGTGCCGACGTGCTGGCGGAAATGGCCACCCGCTTGGGCGACACCGCCGCCGCCGACCGCTATCGCGCCCTTTTCGCCGAGCTGCGGGATGCCATCAACCGCTGGCTCTACAACCCCGCCGACGGAGGCTACTACGCATGGCTGGTGAATGAGGAGCGTCTGCTCACCGAGCAGGTCTACAACTCCATGTTCGACGTGTTCAAGCGGGGGATCGTTCCGCTTGACCGCTGCGAGGGGCTTCTGAAGCTTTTGAAGGATGATTCCCTCTTCGGCTATGACAGCAAGTGGGGCATCACCACCATGGCCAAAACCTGCTCCCGCTACGTGGAGACCGTAGGCGTGTACCAAGGCTACCCCAGCTGGAGCGGCAACATTTGGACCTTCCGCAACCGCATCATTGCCACGGGACTTCTGGAGGCGGGGCTCCGCGAGGAGGCTGCCCACGTCGCCCTCCAGACGGTGCGCACCTTCAACGGCAACTACGCCGAGTTCATCAGCCCCTCCACGGGAGAGGGCCACGGCGTGCTTCGCTACGGCTGGTCAGCATCGGAGTACATCCACCTCATCGTGGAGGTGCTGTTCGGCATCCGCTACGACGCCGTGACCGATACCGTAACCGTCACTCCCTGTATGCCCCGGGAGCTGGACGGGGAGACCGTCTCCATCGGCAATCTGCGCGTAGGGGGTAAGTATCTCCACGTCACCGTCAAGTGCGGGCAGGAGCAGGAGGTTTCCTACCGATTGACGGAGAAGGAAGAGTAAGGATTTCAAATTGCTGTTTATCGGGCAGAATCTATCCCTTGTAGGGGAGGGGTCTCCCCTCCCGAAATCTG
>JAFQOC010000175.1 GCA_017420845.1 Clostridia bacterium | reverse complement strand
TTTGGAGGCTTTTTCTTTTGTTGGGGCTTATAAGTGTTGGCTTACATAGAAAAGGGCTGAGCCATTCGCTTTCTGAAAAGCTTTTGACTCAGCCCCTTTGTCATTCAACACTTCGGATGCGTTTTTCGATTTCAGCTCCAGGCAGCCTTAGCGACTGTTTTTCAATCCAATGTTTACGTTGCTTCTTGGCAGTCTCATGGACCTTTATCAAAACACCCTTACTGAAATTATGATGAAAGTAAATACAAATGTGTGAGCACACCTAGCGTTAAGCTAATCTTTTTTTAAAGTTTAGCAAAAAAAGAACCCGAACCGAACAACAATGTGTTCGATTCAGGTCCTTTTTGTGGCGGAGGGTGTGAGACGTAAAACGACCCTTTTGAATCGTTTCCGTTTCCCGTCTCCTCATCCACCTCAACCGAGCGGATCAGTTCCAGTAGACCTCGATCTCGGAGACCTGCATGAGGTATCCGCCCAGATTGGCCTCATAGTTGCCTGTCAGCTTACGGGCGACGATACGGACGAAGCGTGCCTGCTTGTCGCTATCCAGCTTAATGAAGCGGCCGACGCCCTTTGTCTCGGTGTCGTTGTCGATGGAGTAGACCGTCTCCCAGGTGTCGCCGTCCGAGGAGATCTGGATCTCGTAGGCGGAGGGGAAATAGCCGCCGTTCTGGCGAGGGTAGATATGAACTTCATTGACGGTATAGGTTGCGCCCAGGTCCACACCGCCCCAGCAGGTATCGGGCTCGCACTCTCTCTTGGGCATACCCTGGGCCATCCAGCCGTTGGTGCCGCCGTCCTTGCCTGTCAAAAGCTTTTTGCCGTCGGTGAGGTAAGCCAGCCCCCAGGCGTCAATGGTATGCTCGTAGGCCGAGCCGCTGGCGATGGGGGTCTTGCCCAGGGCGTAGTTGACACCCTTCTCCTGCACCAACTCCTCATAGGAAGTAGCGGGAGGGGCGGGGATCGAGCCGTCGTCGTTGTAGATCTCGATCTCGCAAAGCTCCACGGACAGACTGCCGCCCGAGATCTCGATTCTGACGCGGGATGCGGTGACGGCGTCAAAGCGGAGGACGGGCACCTCGGTGGTGGGACGGGCGATTCCGCTCTGCTCATAGATCACCGTCCACTCGTCGGGCGTTTCGGCGGAGGCCACCGAGATCTTGATCTCCGTGGGGAACTGCGCCGCGAAGCTCACGCCCTCTCCCGTGGGGTAGAGATCCATGCGGTTGAAGGTCACCGAGGTATTGAAAATTAAGGTCATCTCTCCTGTCTGCCCGGCGGGCACCCTCCAGCCCTGTCTTTCGTCGGTGGAGGTGCGCTGACCGTCCAAAGCGCAGGCGATGAAATAGCCGTTCGAGCCGTGAGAGGTAGTGGCGGTGACTTTACCTGCCGAGGCGGCCAAATTGGCGGTAGGCTCGGCGGGGGTGCGGTGATCTCCCGCGGGGAGCTTGTAGAAGGCGTAGTCGCCGGCCTTGAGGGTCACCGACAGGAGCCCGCCCGCAAGGGTCACTTCCTTGCCCTCCCCCGTACGGGTGTCGATCTCCACCACCGAGGCCACGTCCTTCAGGACGAATGCAAGGGTGGCCTCGGACTTCATGTTCTTGTTGACGAGCATGAGGTACTGCTCCCCCGTCTCGCCGTTGTGGAGCAGAGAGACAATGGCATACTCGTTGCCCTTGGGCTGGGCAAAGAAGGAGGCGGGCACCTTCTCGTAGACTACGCTGGTGGAGCGGTTGCCGCTGTGGTAGACCTCCACGGCCTCGCAGTCCACCAGAATGGGGCCGATGGTGTGGGCGCGGAGATGGAGATCCGTGGCTATGGGATAGAGGTCGGTGGGTTTGCCGTCTTTTCCGATGATGGCATCGGTGTAGTCATTGTAGGTGGTGTTCTCGGGATCAGTACCGTAATCGGGCACGAACCACGACCAGTACTTCACCCACTTGAAGCCGTAGGCCAGAGCCGAGGCCATGTGATAGGTGAGCTGAGCCTCATCGGGACGGCGGTAGGAGTTATTAAAGCCGCCCACGGCTTGCACGTAGAAGGCGGTAGGCACACGGTTGCGGAGTCCCGCACGGCGGCAGGCCTCAAGGTTGCCGAACAGGGCTGCCTCATCCACCGAGCCGTCCACAGGGCCGAAGGGGTAGTTGTCAAAGGAAAGGTAGGTCACACTCTCCTCACCCAGCAGCTTGCAGTAGTCATCCATGCGCAGCTCGTACTCCAGCATGGAGGGGTAAGCACCGCCAGGGAGGAAGTTGACGTCGGTGATGGCATCGGGATCCAGCACACCCAGCTTTCTCTGGATAGCGGCGTAGGGAGAGCAATCGTAGGGCTCGTCAATGAGGTGGTAGCCCGCCATAGCGGGGTGGCCGTCAAAGCGGCTCACCAGGCGTTCCAAATCACGGTCGGTATCGTCCAGAATATTGCCCAGCATGTCGTTGGTGGAATGGACCAGCACGCGGATGCCGTTTCCTCCCGACCAGGTGTTCAGGGCGGTCTTCAGCATATTGTTGCTGACGGTATAGTCGGCGGTCTCAATGCCCGAGACAGCCACCACCATGTCCACGCCCGCGTCCTTCATGTAGCCGAGCTGCTCATCGTTGACCCATTTTCCGCGCCAGACGGGAACGGAAATGATAATGTTATCCCGCAAATCACCCACGATATGCAGGGTCGCTTGTGCCTCGGTGCCGTACTTCTCCTCGCGGACGGTCAGAGTATAGTCACCCGCCTTGAGCGCGGTGATCCTTCCGTCCTCGGCCACCGAAATGACACCTTCCTCCTCCACGCGAGAGGTCAGGGCAACGGTATCGGGCTCGTTGAAGCTGAACTTGCCCTCGGGCATGAAGGAACCGCCCACCACGAGGTAGTAGGTGTCCTGCGTCAGAGAAAAGCTGCCGTCACCGATATCGGCGTATTCCTTGTCGGGGGTAGTATCGCTCTCACCCTCGTTAACGGTGGGGGCTTCTGTGACGCTGTCGGCGTTAGGCGTGTCGCTCTCGGGAGCGGGCGTGTCACTCTCGCCGGGGGTATCGCCGTTACAGGCGGTGATACACAGGAGCAGGGCCAGCAGCAGGCCCATCACCCCAAGGGCGCGCTTCAGAATACGGGTGCGTTTCATACAGGATCCTTTCTCGCCGCGAGGGCGTGGGGATTTTTCTTGTCCATTATATCAAATCATACCACGATTGTCAAGAGCGGCTCTGTTTTTTTTGGTCACTTCCACCAGGAATTCTTTGGAAATCCCTTGACAAATCCCCCGTCTGTCGGTATAATGAAATCACCACTCCGAGAAAGGAGCTTTCTATGAAGCGTACCGTTACACGCCGCGCCCTGCCGTGGCTTCTTGCTCTGCTCATCCTCTGCCCGCTCACCGCCTGCGACAGAGGCATTGATCCTGCCGACACCGCGTCGCCTACCGATGAGGTGACTTCAACCGTCGGAGACCCTGTGGAAACGCCCGAGGACTCCGAAAGCGGCGCCGAGTCCCCCACCGAATCCCCCACCGAGACCCCCACCGAGAC
>JAFQOC010000174.1 GCA_017420845.1 Clostridia bacterium | reverse complement strand
CCGCATGATGGTGGCGTGGTTCTTCGCCACGGCGCTGACCCACCAATACGAGGCGGCCCTGCCCTATCTGACCGAGCACAGGCTCCCCCTGTGGATCCACAACAAAACCGTCCAAAAGGCCTGCGAGAGCTACCGCATTCCCCCCGAAGCAAAGCGGTATCTGCGCAGTCTCAGACGGACGAAGGAATAGGATGTAGACACGTATAAGAAAGGAATACATCATGAAGCTGCGCCATTTTCTCTATGACCTGACCGACGTGTTGCTTCTGCATATTACTCTGAATATCCCCAGCTACGTGGTAGAGCTGTTGCCCCTCACCCCCCATTGGGCCTTCATTACTTACCTTCTGGGGGTAGCCCTGGCGGTGGTGCAGCTGCTGTTCGGCGTACTCCGTCGGCAAAAGCTGATCGCGTGGTGGGAGGGGTTGCCGTCGCCCGCCGCGTGGAGCATCAGCTCGGTCACGGTCCTGCTTTTCGCAGCCACTCTGGTGGATGAGATTCTGACCCACGGATGGAAGTTCTGATTTCCCTGAAAAAACCCTGAAAACAGGGTTTTTTCTCTTGCATTCGAGGGGGTTCTGTGGTATAATACCCCTTGTAATTCCTGCATCGAGGTATATTCATGGCCACCCTTCTCCTCATCGTCATCTACATCTGCTTCATCGGTCTCGGTATTCCCGATTCCCTCTTCGGCCCCGCGTGGCCGGTCATGTCGGGGGAGTTCGATCTCCCCGTGTCGGTGGCGGGACTCCTGACCCCCTATTTCTGCATCTTCACCGTCATCTCCAGCCTCTTTTCGGATAAGCTCATCAACCGCTTTGGCACCGGCAAGGTGACGGCGGTCAGCACCATGCTCACCGCCATCGGTTTGTTCGGCTACTCCCTCGCCCCCTCCATTTGGTGGATCATGGTCTTCGCCATCCCCCTCGGCTTGGGAGCGGGGGCGGTGGACGCGGGACTGAACAATTACGTCGCCCTCCACTACAAGGCCTCCCACATCAGCTACCTCCATTGCTTCTACGGCGTGGGGGTCACGGTCAGCCCCGTGTTCATGTCCCTGGCATTGGGACGGATCGGGGACTGGCACATGGGTTACCGCTTTGCCGCCATCTTCCAGCTCTGCGTGGCCGTGGTCGCCATCCTGGCGATCCCCCTGTGGGGTAAGGTCGCCCGCGCCGCCGCCGGGGGAGGGAAGTATACCGCCGCCGAGGCGGATACCGATGAGCCCGAGGTCACTCCCCGCTCCCTCTCCCTCCGAGAGCAGGCCCGTGACGCGGGCATCCGCTGGATCTGGCTCATCTTCGCGGTGGCCGTAGCCCTGGAGGTGCTGGTGGGCAACTGGGGCAGTACTTTCTTAGTCAAGATCAAGGGCATGGAGCCCGCCTACGCCGCCGCCATGACCGCCCTGTACTACTTCGGTCTGGCCGCAGGACGGTTCATCTCGGGTCTTCTCTCCCGCAAGCTCACCCCCTGGCAGATCATCGCCCTATCCCTGGCGGTGTGGCCTCTGTCGGTGGTGTTCTTCGTCCTGCCTCTGCCTCCCGCCGTTTCGGGTATCGGCCTGCTCTTCGCGGGCTTGGGCATGGGTCCGCTCTACCCCAACTTCGTCTACCTCACCCCCCGCAACTTCGGACGGGACGTCTCCCAGTCCATCATGGGCTCCCAATCCGCCTCGGCCTACCTGGGGTTGATCGCGGTGCCGCCCCTGTTCGGTTTGCTGGTCAACAACTTCGGCGTGGGACTCTATCCCCCCTTCCTCGCCGTGGTGTACGCCATACAGCTGGCCGCCGTGCTTCTGTTTGTGCGACATTTGAAAAAGCGGGGAACCTTCAACGCAAAATAATCTCGGAGGTGCTTTATGTTCTCCTTTTTCCGTAAGAAAAAAGCCGCCGCGCCGCCACCCCCTCCCGATCCCGCACTTGTGGCCGAGATGAAGGAGCTGTGGTTTCGCTACGGTGGTAACGGTTTCGTGATCTGGCACGAGGATCCCGATGGCTCTCAAAGGTTCCATGACGCCCACATCCCCGACGAGACCATCGAGGCGTGGCGGCAGGAGATGATTTCCTCCGAATTCACCGCCCTCACCGAGGGCGACCCGACCCGCCGTTGGATCGTCGCCCGCCATCTTTTGGAGCTGATCGGGAATACCCGTACCCACACCGAGGAGCTGTACAGCCGCCTGCTGGATCTGCTGTACGATATGGCTAACGATCTGGATAAGCGACAGCGCATCCTCATCCTCCAGCAGTTTTCCGACAGTAACGTTCCCCGCAACAATGGCGCGATCCGCTACATCCACGAAAAGGCCCCGGGACTCACCCCAAAGATGTCCGACGTCCTCCGCAAGCTGGCCGACTTTACGGTCTCGGAGGCCGACAATAATCCCGATGAGCCGGGCTGGACAGACGTGCCGAAGCGATACAAGGAGACCCTCGATGACATCCGCGAGGCCTACGCACGCCATGTCCACATACCGTAGTAGATCCAAAAGAAAACGCCCTCACGGAAGATCCGTAAGGGCGAAAAACAAAATAACCTCAAAAAGATCACATAATCTAAAACATGATACATATCGTCGATACATACCACCAGATCAATTCTTTGTTTGAAAACGGAGTGTTCATGCACGAAAAATGGGAACGCTATATCAACTCCGTTTACCCTCAAGCGGCTTCTTTCTTTATAGATGATCTGAACGCGTGCTTGAATAGTGGTAATTATGTGTATGAAAGGGACGTCCTGCCGATCCTTTGTGCTGTCCCCGATCATCCTGCATTAGAAGCTTTGCACACATCGTTTTGCAAGATCACCGAGGGCTTACATGAAAATGTGATCAATTGCTTTGGCCGCGAGCTGGATATTGACATTGTCCTATATGTTGGGCTTTGTAATGGTGCAGGATGGGTCACCCATATCAATGGGAGAGAGGTCATATTGCTGGGGATAGAGAAAATACTTGAACTGAATTGGTATGATGAGGATTCCATGCGTGGATTGATCTACCATGAATTGGGTCATGCATATCACAAGAAATACGGGTCGTTTTGCCAGCAGATCGAAGATCGGAGCCGCCGTTTTATTTGGCAATTATTCACCGAGGGTATTGCCATGTATTTCGAGCAGGTCCTTGTCCGGGATCTACGTTATTATCACCAAGACAAAAATGGGTGGCTTACATGGTGCGAGGAGCATTTTCAGCAGATTGCATCAGACTTTTCGCAAGACTTGCCGACTATGACAGCGACCGATCAGCGATATTTCGGGGATTGGGTGCGTTATCAAGGCAAAGAGGATGTAGGTTATTATCTAGGAGCAAGATTTATCCATCATCTACGCCACAAGTATGATCTTGAAGAACTGATTAAAATGAACATAGATAGTGTCCATCAAGAATATCTGTTATTCATTGGATCGATCTTGTAAAGTAATCGTAAAGGCCAAGCCGCATTACGCAGTTTGGCCTTTTTCTTTGCAAGAATTTGTGTTTGAAATTGTCTTATTCCTCTTCATCCTCAAACCGCTCCGCGCACTCGATCATGCGCCCCACGGCCCCCTTAAACCGCTCGTGACCGCGGATGGGCGCCCAGATGCGGGCGGCGAAGTTGCCCCGCAGGAGACGGGCGCACTTGGAGATGCCCTTGGCCTCGGTGTCCTCGGACTTGTCGTAGGGGACGCGGTTGATGATGACCGAGGCGTAGGTGGCGGTATCGGGGCGGGTGTCGTAGAGGACGGCGTAGTCGGCCATGCGCTCGAAGGCGTCCAGGGCCTCGGCGTTATGCCCCACCGAGAGGTGGAGCATGGCCAGCTGGCGGTAGGAGTTGGCCAGGCGGTCGGCGTAGAACAGGGG
>JAFQOC010000173.1 GCA_017420845.1 Clostridia bacterium | reverse complement strand
GCCATCGGTAAGGCCATCGTGGCGGCCATGGAGCAGCAGGCCACCCTACAGTTCGAGTCGGGCAAGGTCTACTACATCGGCACCACCGACCGCAGCACAGGCCCCTTTGGCTCTCCCTTCGCCATGACCGGTGCCGACGGTGTCACCGTGGACGGCGGCTGCTCGGTCTTCCGCTTCGCCCCCGGTATCAGCTACTATGCCATGCTGAGCTGTAATGATATCCGCATCTGCAACATGAAGCTGGATCTGGCGGTCTCCCCCTACCTGGTGGGTACCGTCAAGGCGGTGGAGGGCGCGCGGGTCACCTACACCACCGACATCGAGCCCAACCAGGGCTTCAACGACAGCCGTAGCTATACCAATTTCTCCATCGAGTACAATGAGGGCAAGCAGGAGAGACCCCACCAGTTCATCAATACCATGACCAAGACCGCCTCCAAAGAGATCAAGGTGGAGTACCAGACCGAGAGCCACGGCTACGCTGTGGGCGACAAGGTATTTTTGCCCAATCCCGGTATCGGTAACGCCCTGAACGAGATCATGTACATCGCCGCCAATACGGGCTGTATGGTCTTTGAGAACATAGAGGTCTGGGCGGCCCCCAGCTTCATCGCCAACGTCCGCGACAACGACGCCGAGATCTACTTCGAGAACGTGGACTTCATCCCCGGCGAGGAGAATGACCGCGCGATCAAGATGGTCTCCTGGCGCGACGGCTACCACGTCAAGGACAACCGCCGTCCCATCCATTGGAACGAGTGCGACGTGGGGGTCCTGTTCGACGACGTCTTCAACGTCAGCAACACCCTGGGCATGATCACCTCCCTGCGCAACGGCAACCAGTTCACCGTCACCCAGTACGAGATGTACACCCACGGCTCCTACCATCCCTTCAACTGCCGCGAGGGCGACGTCATCGAGGTGTTCAGCTCCAAGGGCGTGTACGCGGGCAAGGCAACCGTCCGCCGCGTGGTCCAGAACCCCAACGGCACCACGGATATCGTGCTGGACTACGGCGAGAGCCTCCGCAAGATGGAGGAGGGCTGGCTCGTGGGCAACCGCGATACCTGCGCCCCCGGCTCCACCATCACCAACTCCCGCTTCACGGGTACCTTCCGCTTCCGCCGTGAGATCCGCATCGAGAACTGCGTCTTCGATATGCTCATCACCTGGATCCGCGAGGACGGCAGCGTGGAGGGTCCCATCCCCGGTAACATCGACTATATCAACTGCACCTTCAATGGCGGCAGCCTGGACATCGGCGCGGCCGGTGCCTCGGTGCGGGGCGCCATGAAGGACATCGGCTTCTGGGGCTGTACCTTCAACGACGGGGCCAAGATATCCAAGGGCCGTAACGTGGAGGTCACCGAAGCCGAGACCTGGACCGAGGAGGAGCTGTTCACCTACAAGAACCGCAAGATGACCCGCGTCCCCGTAGTCATTGAGCCTACCGAGGTGGACTTCGTCAATACCGTCACCTATGACTGGACCTATATCATGATGCAGGTGGAGGGCGGTCGCATCCTGCCCCTCTCCAAGCTGGAGGATACCGCCATCCGCGACGCCCTGTCCGCCAACGCGGGCTTCATGGACCGCGTGCTGGTGCTGACGGGCGGTGAGAGCGGCACCCGTTACGTCCTGAACGGCCTGTCCGCCGACTTCCTCCCCCACTTCCATACCGCGGGCAAGTCCTATATGTTCGCCATCAACTACTACGCCACCGCTACGGGCGGTGCCGCAGGCTTCCTCGCGGGTGATGCCTCCACCGCCGTGAACGGGAACCTCTTCGAGCAGGCCAACGCCATCGCCATCGCCGCCTGCCTGTACGATTCCGAGGATGGCAACACCGGCTTTTACGTCGACGTCCCCGCAGGGGCTACGGTGTATATCGGTACGGTCAACGTCACCGCCACCTCCTGGGCGAACCCCTCCACGGACCAGCTCTACAACGGCCATACCTTCCCCTGGAACAAGGAGATCACCATTGGTAAGAAGGGCGAGGCTATGACCTACGACGCCATCCCCGACGAGACGGTCAAGAACGCCATTCTGAACGCCGAGAGCGGCTTTACCTCGGGTACGGTGCTCCATATCAAGGGCGACATGGGCGACTTCACCGCCTTCACCGATAAGGGCTACTACGTCCAAGGCAAGACCTACCACATCTCCATCGACGCCTACATCGCCTCCCCCATGGTGCCCAAGGACGGTACCAAGATCTACCTCCTGGCCATGGACAGCACCCCCGGCAACCGCGTGCTGGCCGAGGGCCTCTTCACAGGCGAGGGCTTCTACCACTTCGAGATGGACTGGACCGTGGGCGACACCGGGGAGAAGTCCTTGAAGTTCTTCTTCAACAACGTCCCCACCGCCTATGCCGATATCTATATCGGTGACTTCACCCTCACCATGGCGCGCTCCCTCAAGCCCGACGTCTTCCTCTCCCGCAACGATTTCCATACCCTGACCCAGGAGGAGCTGAAGGCGGGCTACACCTTCGACTTCACCGAGGGCAATCTCATGAATACGGGCGTGGGCGCCTACGCCTCCACCGCCCTCCTGCCCGAGAAGACCGCTGAGCTTCTCCGCGAAAACGGCTTCGGCGATACCTTCTACTACGCGAACGAGAACTTCACCTTCGGTTCTCTGCCCAACGATCTGACGGGCGGCCGCAAGCTCCGCATCACCATGAAGGTCTACGACGTGCTGGGCAACCTGGCCACCACCCTGCCCCGCGGCGCCTTCGTCCTGCTCCATATGCAGGGCGGTGTCCAGAACTCCGCTGAGGTCAGCTACAAGATCGAGACGGATCCCGATAACAGCCGACTGTTGACCATCACCTTCGATACCAACACCCCCGGCGGCACCGACGATCTTCTGTTCTACGGGCTGACTACCGTGGAGTATCTGGTCGGGTCTATCACCATCCAGCAGCTGGGCTGATCCAACACCCCTACCCCTTGGGACGGCAGAAATGCCGTCCCAAGTTTTTTGAAAAAAGTTTTGAGAAAACGGACAGAATCCGAATATTTTCCTGTCCTTGTAGATGGACGGCTGATAAAGAGCCGTTCACGGTGAACGCGTTCATTCAGAATGTACCGGTCTCATGGGAGGTCAAATTTGGGTTTGTCGGTGGGTTGGCCACGACCTTGATTAGCCTTCCCCATGCGGTGCCATCCGCAAGCGGATGCGGGGGACCGCGAAGCGGTGGATGAGGAGAGCACTTGTAGGCCAGCGTTCCGGGTGAGCGGCCAACTATC
>JAFQOC010000172.1 GCA_017420845.1 Clostridia bacterium | reverse complement strand
GCTAATCAATAAACCATTAAGATGTATAGAATTTTGCTTTGAAGCGGGAGGGGAGACCCCTCCCCTACGAATTGTATCGGAACGATAAAACGCGATTAACCGCCCCGCCCCAACACTCAAAACAGACCCACGGCCAATCGACCGTGGGTCAAATATAGGAATTACTTCACCTCAATGATGGACTCATCCCACATAGCGGGAGCCTCGTAGCCCATGAGGTTCACCATGGTAGCGGCCACGTTGGACAGACCGAACTGACCGTTATCCGCCTTGACGGTGTAGCTGTTCTTCGCGTCGGTATTGTCATACACGATGCAGGGAACGGGATTCAGGGTGTGGCTGGTCTTGGCCTTGAACTTGCCGTCCTTGCCTGCCTTGGGCATACCCTTCTTGTCGCACTCGTACATCTCGTCGGCGTTACCGTGGTCGGCGGTGATGAGGGCCACGCCGCCCAATTTGTCCACAACAGCCAGAATACGGGCCAGCTGGAGGTCAAGAGCCTCCATGGAGCAGCGGGTAGCCAGCAGGGAGCCGGTGTGACCCACCATGTCGCCGTTGGGGAAGTTGACGCGGTAGTAGGTGTACTCGCCTGCCTCCAGAGCCTCAATGAGCTTGTCGGTAATCTCGGCGCACTTCATCCAGGGTCTCTGCTCGAAGGGCACCACGTCGGAGGGAACCTCCACGTAGGTCTCCAGCTCGTCGGAGAACTTGCCGGACTTGTTGCCGTTCCAGAAATAGGTGACGTGACCGTACTTCTGGGTCTCGGAGATGGCGTACTGTTTGACACCGGTGCCTGCCAGATACTCACCCATGGTATTGGTGATCTCGGGAGGATTGACCAGGTAGCGGTGGGGAATGTGGAGGTCGCCGTCGTACTCCAGCATACCGGCGTACAGCACGTTGGGCACGCGGACGCGGTCGAACTTGTCGAACGCACCCTCGGCGGCGTCAAAGGTCTTGGAGATCTCAATGGCGCGGTCGCCGCGGAAGTTGTAGAAGATCACCGAGTCGCCGTCGTTGATGGTACCCACGGGCTCGCCGTCCTTGGCGATGACGAAGGGGGGCAGATCCTGGTCGATGACGCCCAGCTCGGCGCGGTAGGTCTCCACGGCCTCGGCGGCGGAGGCGAACTGACGGCCGTTGCCCAGCACGTGGGTGTTCCAGCCACGCTCCACCATAGACCAGTCGGCCTCGTAGCGGTCCATGGTCACCTTCATGCGGCCACCGCCCGAGGCGATGGCGATGTCGAAGGACTCACAGCGGAGATCGGCGATGAATGCCTCAAAGGGGTTGATATACTCCAGAGCGGAGGTTTCGCCCACGTCGCGGCCGTCAATGAGGATGTGGATGCGGACGCGGGAAACGCCCTCGGCCTTGGCCTGCACCAGCATGGCCTTCAGGTGGTCGATGTGGGAGTGGACGTTACCGTCGGAGAACAGACCCAGGAAGTGGAGGGTGGAGTTGTTCTCCTTGACGCCGCCGATGAGGGTCTGCCAGGTCTCAGAGGCGAACATCTTGCCCGACTCAATGGACTGGGTGACCAGCTTGGCACCCTGGGCAAAGACCTGACCTGCGCCGAGGGCGTTGTGGCCCACCTCGGAGTTACCCATATCGTCGTCGGAGGGCAGACCGACGGCGGTACCGTGGGCCTTCAGGGTGACCATGGGGTACTCCTTCATGATGCGGTCGAGGGTGGGGGTGTAGGCGAGGGAAACGGCGTTGCCCGCGGTATCGGGGGCCAGACCTACGCCATCCATAACGATGGTGAGAACGGGGCCCTGCACGCCGGCAAAGCCATTCAGTTTGTTCAGCTTGTTCATAGTAAAATTCCTTTCTTGGTGGAATGGATCACAATCCTTTATATTATACCTCATTTTGGAGTAAATTGCAAGAGGGAAGCGTGAAAAAAGTGAAGGGATACAAATTT
>JAFQOC010000171.1 GCA_017420845.1 Clostridia bacterium | reverse complement strand
ACCCCGATAAACTGCAATTTAAGCGCCGCTAAATCATCTCATCCGTTTTTAGGAAAGGAGGAATACCCCGTGGAAAACAAGGACGTCGCACGGTTCCTCTATGAACAACGCATCCAAAACGAAAAGCCCATCGAAAATCCCGACGGAGAATCCCTGGCACTGCTGGAGCTGTTTGAAGAGATCAATGCCTTGGGCTACGACTACCACTACAAAGCGGATATCGACCTCCGTCCCAACAAGGACCCACGGGTAATGGCGCTTCTGTGGAAGTACCTCTCCCGCATGGAATCCATCTTCACCAAGCAGACCTTTATCCGTAAGATCGACCCCAAGCGCTTCCCCGAGGTCCTGGACTACGCGATGGACTCATTCCAAGGCTTCTCTCCATCGGATAAAATGCTCCTGACGGGCTTTGACGAGGTCATCAGTAAGGGCAAAAGAAACGAGACTTACTACAACCGCATATCCGCGCTTCTTTCGGACGGGGATTCCTATGCCACTCTGGGGGATACCCGAAGGATGCTCGGGAGGTACTGTCCCGACAGACTGCGGGTCTTCACCGAGATATACCGCCAAGGGGTGCTGTTGCCCTCGGCCCTGCGGGATTATATTTACTATCCCGATCCCGCCGCCACGGACTATTTACGGTCCTGCCTACAGATGACCGAAGCGGAGCTGTCGGAGATCGTCGGCAAGTATGACTACAAGAACAACGCCTACCGCTATCCCGTGTCGGTTACGGTCTTTGAATATTGGCAAAAGCTTTGCACCCCGGATTTCGTGAAAAAGGAAGCCGAAAAGCTCCTGCGCGCGCGGGAGAAAAAGCAGATGAACTCCCGCTGAAACCAACCGATAAATATGTTAATCCGGAGGATACCATGATATCTATCCCCCAAAAGGCCAAAGAAAACATCAGCCTGACCGTCTCCCTCGTCTGCTTCCTCATCTCCGCCCTTTGGACCTATTACCACGCCACCTGCACGGCCGGTACTCCCCTGGCAGGCTTTTACGTCGTGATGTGGGGGATCAGTCTCCCCTTCGGGGGGATGTTCATCGGCCCCTACGCCGCCCCCGCCGCCCCCGCCGTATCTTCTTTGGTGGGCTTTTTCAGCGCATCCAACTACCTGCGCTCCGACCGTCCAGCCCTTCGCAGAATCAGCGCTGTCACTCTGATTCTACAGGGCGTCTTGTTAGCTTCCATAGCGGTCTTTATCCTGCTTTCGCTGACGTAAGACACGTATTTCTCTTGACATTTCGCCCGAAATGTGCTATACTGACCCTGTTTGAAATATCACTCGAAAGGAAATCCATATCATGAAAAAGACCACTCTCCGTAACTATGCCCGCCTCCTGGCCGAGTGCGGCATCGCCGTTAAGAAGGGCGACCCCGTCATCATCCAGGCCTCCCTGGATCAGCCCGAGTTCGTGGCCATGTGCGTGGAGGCCTGCTACAAGAAGGGCGCCTCCCGCGTCACCGTGGAGTGGAGCTACCAGCCCCT
This sequence comes from Clostridia bacterium, assembly GCA_017420845.1. Lineage (GTDB taxonomy): Bacteria > Bacillota > Clostridia > Oscillospirales > CAG-272 > CAMEON01. The sequence goes on along the minus strand of JAFQOC010000171.1, from coordinate 599 downwards.
GGCCAAGCTCCATTACCGCTACCGTACCCTGAAGTCCCTCTCCGCCGTGGACGACATCGAGCGGGCCAAGCTCCAGTACCGCCTGGACAAGAACCCCGCCATGCTCTACCTCATGTCCGACGACCCCGACGGTCTGAAGGGCATCAACCAGGAGAAGATGACCAAGGCCTCCCAGGCCCGTTTCCCCGTCATCAAGCCCTTCCGCGACGCCATGGACAATAAGTACAAGTGGTGCATCGCCGCCGTCCCCGGTGAGGCCTGGGCCAAGAAGGTCTTCCCCGGTGTCCGCGCCACCACCGCTATCGAGAGCCTGTGGAACGCCATCCTTTTCACCTCCCGCGTCATCGACAAGGAGGGGAAGGACCTGGATCCCGTTGCCCAGTGGAAGGCCCACAACGAGAGCTTCCGCGCCCGTTGCGAGTACCTCAACAGCCTGGGCATCAAAACTTTGGAGTACAAGTCTGCAAACGGCACCGACTTCACCGTGGAGCTGATCCCCGAGGGTATCTTCTGCGGCGGCTCCGAGCACACCCTGGGCGGCGAGGAGTTCAACCCCAACATCCCCTCCGAGGAGATCTTCACCTCTCCCAAGGCCGGTT
>JAFQOC010000003.1 GCA_017420845.1 Clostridia bacterium | reverse complement strand
GCCATCCACCAGGAAGTAGATAGTGGAGCCGTCATCGGCGATGGTCAGATTGGTACCTTCAGCACCGATGGAGTAGTCTCTGTTGATCTGGTGAGTTCTTGCCTCGTCGTCGTAGGACTTGATCATGAGGTTCAGACGGCCGTTGTAGAGAGCGGCATAGATACCTGCGCCACCCATACGGCCCTGACCGTCGGTCTCGTAGTAGTTGTTGATGGGGTACAGACCGCCGTCAACCGCGGGCAGATCCACGGAGTGGACCACGCGGGTACCGCGGACGAATGCCATAGCGGTGTTGGCAGCCTCCAGCATATTGATGGAGAATGCATAGAGACCGTCTACGGAAGTGTACAGCTCGTTGATACCGCCGTACTGGTATACACCGCCGGTTACGTTATGGGGCTCGCTTGCGCCGTAGGTGATGGTGAAGTAGTTAGACAGATCGGAGGCCTGGAGGTCGGTGCCGTCCTCGTTGGAGGCGACGTTGGATACGAAGGTATCGGCGATATCATCGGGCAGATCCACGGTGATGTCGGCGCGGAGACGGGCGATGGTACCGTCAGCCAGCTTGGCGACGAAGCCTGCGAAGTGGTCGTTGGCGACCAGCTGAGCCAGAGGAACCATGATCTCGAAGCGGGAGGCGTGCTCGCCGCCTGCGGCCTTGACACCGTCCTCGGTGGGCTTGGTGTAGTCGGGGTTGAAGACCATCTTGTAGTTATCCAGATAGTAGCCGAAGCTCTCGATGGGCTGGTTGAAGCCGATCCAGCCGCGCAGGATCATGGACTCATGAGCCTCGCCGACAGCGAAGGTGATGGTGTTATCCTGAGCGGTCAGCTTGTCGCCCGCACCGCCGTCCTCGGGGAAGTACATCTGGTTGTTGACGTAGAAGGTGTCGAAGGAGGCGTTGGTCTGGCCTGCCTCTGCAGCCTCAACGTAGGGAGGATTCAACTTGAAGTCATAGGCCATGGCAGCCTCAGCAGACTTGAAGAAGGCCATGTACTGGATATCGAGGGTCTTGTCGGCCATATGGTCGGTGAAGATATCCAGGCGCAGGTAGTTGACCACACCGTCGGTGATGGAGGTCACGCCGCAGTTGGCCAGGTCAATGACCATGAGGTTCCACGCGCCGTCCTCGTTCCAGTCGATGCTGAAGAAATCACCCTGACCATTGGGGCCGCTGCCGGAGCCGATGAAGATCTCACCGGGCAGGGGGCAGCTGGTGCGGTAGGCGATAGACAGGTAACCGGCCTCAACACCGGCACCGCTGAGGATCTGGAAGTAGGGATCACCGCCGGTAGAGGTCAGAGGCACGAAGGTGCGGTTGCCCTCGGTGGTAGCCTCGCCTGCGGAGACCTTGTTACCGCCGGTAGCGGAGGAGATGAGCTGATCGGGCTCGATCACAAGAACGGGCTCCATAGGATCCGCGGTGGGAGCCTCGGTAGGCTCATCGGTGGGCTCTGCAGTGGGTTCAGCGGTGGGCTCATCGGTGGGCTCTGCGGTGGGCTCTGCGGTAGGCTCATCGGTGGGCTCAGCAGTGGGCTCAGCGGTGGGCTCGTCGGTAGGCTCTGCGGTAGGAGCCTCGGTGGGGTTCTCGGCCACGGTGGTATCGGCGGTGGTCTCGTCAACAACGGGCTCGTCGTTGCAAGCCACTACGGTAAACACCAGGGCGAGCATGAGAATTGCGATTACAAGCAGCTTCTTCATGGGGGAACTTCCTTTCCTAAAAATTTGGGCTTGCACCCTTGGGTATCCTATATTATATAACATTTCTTCCAAAAAAGCAATAGAAAAAGAAAAATATTTAGAGGAAATCCAAGAAATGTTACAATATTTCCTGCTTTTCATGCGGTTTTGTTCAAAAAAAGCCCGCCCCCAAAAAGGAGGCGGGCGGGATTATTGCGGGAAAGCAGTCATTAAGCGACGAACTCGATGGAGTAGACCAGAGCGAAGCCGCCTGCCAGAGAATCGTGAGTCAGGAACACGGGACCGTTGTAGTCGATACCGGTCAGGTCGATCTCGAAGGGAGCGATAGCCCAGCCGTGAAGCTCGTAGGTCTTGGCTACGATGATGGTGTCCTCGTTGGGGGACAT
>JAFQOC010000170.1 GCA_017420845.1 Clostridia bacterium | reverse complement strand
GGTGGGCGCACACATAGGTGCGCCCCTACCGAAAAAAGTGTGAGAGGATGCAGTAATCATCCTCAAGATCATCAGATAAGGAGTTCCTATGCCAAGAAGTCTCATCAGCATCCTGGATCTGTCCATCCCCGAGCTGGACGATCTGATCGCTACCGCCAACGATATCATTGAGAATCCCGCCAAGTACGCCGAGGTCTGCAAGGGCAAGAAGCTGGCGACCCTGTTCTTTGAGCCCTCCACCCGCACCCGCCTCTCCTTCGAGGCGGCCATGCTGGAGCTGGGCGGCTCGGTGCTGGGCTTCTCCGAGGCCAACAGCTCCTCGGCCTCCAAGGGTGAGTCGGTGGCCGACACCGCCAAGGTCATCAGCTGCTACGCCGACATCATCGCCATGCGCCATCCCCGTGACGGTGCCCCCTTCGTAGCCGCCCAGAACGCCACCATTCCCGTCATCAACGCGGGTGACGGCGGTCACAACCACCCCACCCAGACCCTCACCGACCTGCTTACCATCTCCCGCGAGAAGGGAAGGCTGGACCATCTCACCGTGGGTCTGTGCGGTGACCTGAAGTACGGCCGCACCGTCCACTCCCTCATCGAGGCCATGTCCCGCTACGAGGGCGTGCGCTTCGTCCTCATCTCCCCCGAGGAGCTGAAGGTTCCCGACTACATCAAGTACGAGGTCATGGACAAGGACAGTATCCCGTACGAGGAAACCGTGGACCTGGAGGCCGCTCTCCCCGAGCTGGATATCCTCTACATGACCCGCATCCAGCGCGAGCGCTTCGCCGACCCCTACGAGTATGAGCGGCTCAAGGACAGCTACGTCCTGACCCCCGAGAAGCTGGAGCGCGCCAAGGCCGATATGTCCATCCTTCATCCCCTGCCCCGCGTCAATGAGATCAGCGTCCGCGTGGACGACGATCCCCGCGCCTGCTACTTCCGCCAGGCTCTCTGCGGTAAGTACATCCGCATGGCGCTGATCTACAAGCTCTTGCAGGAGACGGATCAGCCCTCGCCCGGGAGGATCCATCCCGCCGACTACCTGGTGAACGTCATCCAATGCAAAAATCCCCGTTGCATTACAAACGTGGAGCAGGAGCTGGACCAGGTGTACTACCCCGTCAATCCCGAGCACGGCATCTACCGCTGTCTCTACTGCGAGGAAAAGGCCAAATATACCGAGGGTTAATTCCCATTGGGGTGTCCTCCAAGGCACCTCCCCCACCATACGAAAGTAAAAAACCACCGATTGAGAAGCATTCTAATTGCAGTTTATCGGTGAGATACAAGTTACAAGATACAAAGATACAAGATATGAAAAACCGTTACGTCATAATCCGTTCTATATCTTGTATCTTGTATCGGCCGAGCTTGCTCGGCGCGTATCTTGTATCTGTCTGCTGAGCTATGCTCAGCGATAAACCCAAATTTGAACATCCATTGCCTAAAACAACAAAAAAAGGAGAATAAAGACATGGCTAAGTTTATCAACGAGCCCTCCCATACCTTTAACGAGTACCTGCTCATTCCCGGGTACTCCTCCGCCGAGTGCGTCCCCGCCAACGTCTCCCTCAAGACCCCTCTGGTCAAGTACAATAAGAAGGCCGGAGAAAAGCCTGCCATTGAGATGAACATTCCCATGATCTCTGCCATTATGCAGTCGGTCTCGGGTGACCGTCTGGCCGTGGCACTGGCCACCGAGGGCGGCGTGGCCTTCATTTACGGCTCCCAGACCATTGAGGACGAGGCCGCCATGGTGCGCCGCGCCAAGTCCCACAAGGCCGGCTTTGTGGTGAGCGACTCCAACCTGACCCCCGATATGACCATGGCCGACGTGGTGGCCCTCAAGGCAAAGTCGGGTCACAATACCATGGCTGTTACTCACGACGGCACCCCCAACGGCAAGCTCCTGGGTATCGTCACCGGCCGTGATTACCGTGTCAGCCGTATGGATCCCGCCACCAAGGTGGCCGAGTTCATGACCCCTGCCGAGAAGCTCATCACCGCCCCCGAGGGCACTACCCTGAAGGAAGCCAACGACATCATCTGGGACCATAAGCTCAACTCTCTGCCCATCGTCTCCGAGGATGGCCGTCTTTGCTACTTCGTCTTCCGCAAGGACTACGACACCCACAAGCAGAACCCCAACGAGCTGCTGGATGCCTCCAAGCGCTACGTGGTGGGCGCGGGTATCAACACCCGTGACTACGCCGAGCGCGTGCCCGCTCTCATTGAGGCGGGGGTGGACGTGCTGTGCATCGACTCCTCCGAGGGCTTTTCCGAGTGGCAGAAGCGCACCATTGCCTGGATCCGCGAGCGTTACGGTGACACGGTAAAGGTGGGCGCGGGTAACGTGGTGGATGCCGCGGGCTTCCGCTTCCTGGCCGAGTGCGGCGCTGACTTCATCAAGGTGGGTATCGGCGGCGGCTCCATCTGCATCACCCGTGAGACCAAGGGCATCGGCCGCGGTCAGGCTACGGCTCTGATCGAGGTTTGCCAGGAGAGAGACCGCTATTATGAGGAGACGGGTATCTACATTCCCGTGGGCTCCGACGGCGGTATCGTCTACGACCACCACATCACCCTGGCTCTGGCCATGGGCGCCGACTTCGTCATGCTGGGCCGTTACTTCGCCCGCTTCGACGAGTCTCCCTCCGCCAAGGTCTCCATCGGCGGTACCTACTACAAGGAGTACTGGGGTGAGGGCTCTGCCCGCGCCCGCAACTGGCAGAGATACGACCTGGGCGGCGACAAGAAGCTGTCCTTCGAGGAGGGCGTGGATTCCTACGTGCCCTACGCAGGCAGTCTGAAGGACAACGTGGCCATGACCCTGGCCAAGGTCAAGTCCACCATGTGCAACTGCGGTGCCCTGACCATTCCCGAGCTCCAGGAGAAGGCTGTGCTGACGCTGGTCTCCGCTACCTCCATCGTGGAGGGCGGCGCTCATGACGTGATCCAGAAGGAAAAGAGCAATGCTGTGAAGTGATTCACGGAAATAGAGAAAACCGCGCTGTCCCGTTGGGGATGGCGCGGTTTTTGCGGCTATAGGGGAAAATTGCAGTTTATCGGTGCGTTGGG
>JAFQOC010000169.1 GCA_017420845.1 Clostridia bacterium | reverse complement strand
TGTGGACGGAGAGAGCAAGGATCCGGTAGACAAGTACGGTGTCAAGCAGGCGCCCACCCTGGTGGTCATTTCGGGCGACTCCTACGAGACCATTCCCAACCTGTCCAACATCAAGGCTTACGCCGAGAAGAAGTGATCGGGATCTATCCGCCAAACCGTTTATAAAACTCACAAAAAGGGGCTCCACCGCGGGCCCCTTACTTAAACGAAAAAGGTATACGAATATGTACGACATCATCATCATCGGCGCAGGCCCCGCGGGTCTGACCGCCGCCCTGTACGCCCGCCGCGCCGAGAAGAGCGTCCTCCTCATTGAGAAGGAGACCTTCGGCGGCCAGATCACCCACTCCCCCCGTGTGGAGAACTACCCCGGATTCCTCAGCCTCAGCGGCTCCGAGCTGGGAGAAAAGCTCTTCGGCCAGGTGCTGGAGCAGGGGGCCGAGATCGAGCTGGACACCGTCACGGGTATTTCCGGTGAGGCGGGTCATATCACCGTCACCTGCGAGGGCGGTTCTGCCTTTGAAGGCAAGACGGTCATCATCGCCACAGGCTCCCGCCACCGCGACCTGGGCGTGGAGGGTGAGGAGAAGTTCGTGGGCGAGGGCATCTCCTACTGCGCCGTCTGCGACGGTGCCTTCTACAAGGGCCGAACCGTGGCCGTCATCGGTGGCGGCAACTCCGCCCTCCAGGAGGCCGTCCTCCTCTCCGAGGGCTGTACCCACGTCACCGTGGTGCAGAACCTTCCCTTCCTGACAGGCGAGCCCAGCCTGCAAAATATCCTGGCCAAGCGGGACAACGTCTCCTTCATCTACTCCACCGTGGTAGCCGCCGTGCTGGGGGACGACACCTTCGAGGGTCTGCTCCTCCGCAACACCGAGACGAATGAAGAAACCGTCCTGAACGTGGACGGCACCTTCGTCTGTATCGGGCAGGTGCCTGCCAATGGGGCCTTTGCCGACGTGGTGAAGCTCAACGATTACGGCTACGTGGACGCGGGAGAGAACTGCCTCCCCGAGACGACCATCCCCGGCGTGTTCGTGGCGGGAGATTGCCGCACCAAGGCCATCAGACAGGTGACCACGGCTACGGCCGATGGGGCTGTGGCGGCGCTGGCGGCTTGTCGGTATTTGGATGGGCTGTAAGTTTCATAAAAACACCTCCCCGACGGATGAAAAGTCCATCGGGGAGGTATTTATGTTCGGGAAGGTCAGAACCCAATTCTAACTCCTCGCAAGGGGAGCGGTCTTCCCGTTTTCTTATAGTGAATCGTGTTTGCGATCAGGAGGGCAATCGACGAAAGAGATAAAACGCCGGTGACCCAAACACCAATGGTATTATTTCCTTCATGCTCTGCCAGGTAATCCTCATAAGCCAGGATGGTTTTGTCGGCATGAGACAATGTATATAGATTAAAGGACCGCTTCCCTTCGTAGTGACTGACCACGATGGTATCCCCCGCCTCCAATTCCAGCAGGGCCTCACGGTCAATCACATTCATCACAATGTTGCCAATCTCCAGCGGCTTTTCGTATTCCTCCACGTAGATGAAATAATAAGATGATTTCGCGGTGGATACAAGCTCATATTCCACGACCGTACATTCCTCTAATTCAAGGGACTCAGCGGGTGGATAGCTTCCCCAAAATGCCATGTTCACAAAAGCCCAAATAAATAATCCTGCCAAAGCCAAAAACAAAAGACTGACGAATACGAAATGTACCGGTTGTTTTTCTCTTGTCATACACATAATCTCCTGTATACCGAAATATCCGCGCCGATGTGCTCACAGACTCTCATACCACTCAAGAACAGCCCCCAGATTCTCCTCGCTCACAAAGTCCCCGCCCGCCTTCAGCATCTCCAGCATGGCGGTGTCCTTCTCAGAAGGGTCCTTTTTCTTTTCCATGGACTTGATGAGGAAGTCGATCATGGACCCGTAAACCCCCTTCAGAGCTGAGCGATCCATCCCCCCTTGGAGAGTGAACAGAGGGGTCTCGGCGGGGAGCCCCGTGGCCTTTCTCACCTCGGTCAACAGCTCTCCCGTAGGGCAGAGGCCTACGCCGCAAAGAGCGGCCACCGTATACCGCCGCGCGGCCTTCTTATAGTCCTTGACGGTGGAGGCCATGAGCCAGCCGCAGTATATGATAGGGGTCTTCTTGGGTAATACCTTCTTGGCCTCGGTCAGCTCGTACACGGGCAACCCCGTCTTCTCCCCCATCATGCGGGCATAACGGGCGGTGCGTCCCGTGTTGGATACGTAAACAATGGCGGTGGGCTTGGTTTTCATGGCGCAGTTCTCCTTTTCGGTTCCTTCTCCTGTATTATAACACATTTCACCTCAAAAGGCAAGGGATTTCTGTCCTTCTTGTTAATTAACACTATTTTTGTATTATTTCAAAATAACTCTTGACAAACAAGTTTTTTTGATGTATAATACAGGTGTACCTGACAGTAAGGGATCGTACCCTGCCTGAAAGGGACGGAACTACAGAATTTCGCCGACACCCGTAGTGGGTCTGTCGGCTCATCGCTGTGCACCGTACCCTCTCTCGGGTACGGTGCATTTTTGTATATTAGGAGGTGTTTCATGGAAACCAGAGTAGCCGTCATGAGCATCATCGTGGAGAACACCGACGCTGTGGAACCCATCAATACCCTGCTCCACGAGCACGGAGCCTACATCATCGGCCGTATGGGCATCCCCTACCGTGAGCGGGGCATCAGCATCATCAGTATCGCTCTGGACGCCCCCGACAACACCATATCCGCCCTGGCGGGAAAGATCGGCAACCTCGGGGGGGTCAGCGTCAAAACCGCCTACTCCAGCGTGAAGGGAGCACCCCATGGCTGATCTCCGCGCCCTTATGGATAAACTGATCGCGGGCGAGAGCTTGACCGTCGAGGAATACACCCTACTCATAAAGGAAGGAACCCCCGACACCGCCGCCCGCCTCGCCGCCGCCGCCACCGAAAAGCGAAAGGCCATCTACGGCAATACCGTCTACATCCGCGGCCTCATCGAGGTCAGCAATATCTGCAAGAACAACTGCCACTACTGCGGCATCCGCGCGGGAAACCCCAACTGCGACCGCTACCGCCTCACCGAGGAGGATATCCTGTCGGCCTGCGCCGAGGGCTATGAGCTGGGATTTTGCACCTTCGTCCTCCAGGGAGGCGAGGACGGGTATTTCACCGATGAACGGCTCACTTCCCTCCTCCGCGCCATCAAGGCAAATCACCCCGACTGCGCCGTCACCCTCTCTTTGGGTGAGCGTTCACGGGAGAGCTACCAAAAGCTCTACGACGCGGGGGCGGACCGCTACCTGCTCCGCCACGAGACCGCCACCAAGTCCCATTACGAAAAGCTCCACCCCGCGCCTCTGTCCTTTGACGAACGGATGCGCTGCCTGTACGACCTGCGGGAGATCGGCTATCAGGTGGGCTGCGGCTTCATGGTAGGCTCCCCCTACCAGACACCTGAGGACATCGCCCGCGACCTCAAATTCATCGAAGAATTCAAGCCCGATATGTGCGGCATCGGCCCCTTCATCCCCCATAAGGATACGATCTTCGCCGACTTCCCCGCGGGGACTCTGGAGCTGACCTGCTACCTCCTCTCCATCGTCCGTCTCATCCATCCCCCCGTCCTCCTTCCTTCCACCACCGCCCTGGGTACTATTCACCCCACGGGACGGGAGCAGGGTATTCTGGCGGGTGCCAACGTGGTCATGCCCAACCTCTCCCCCGCCTTGGTGCGAAAGAAGTATATGCTCTACGATAATAAGATCTCGGACGGTGCCGAGTCCGCCCAGAGCAAAGAAGAGCTGTGCCGCCGCATGGCCTCCATCGGCTACGAGGTGGTCACCGCAAGGGGCGATGTTAAGCGTCCTTAATATCTTTTGATGGAGAATGATCATGAAGCCAACCATATGCAATCCCCTCAACATCAATTACCAGTACCAATCCCCCATGCGCTCCCGTGAGTCCGCCGATCCCGCCGTGGTGCTGTATCAGGACGAATACTACCTGTTCGCTTCTCACGGGTCGGGCTACTGGGTGTCCCCCGATCTGGCGCATTGGGAATTCATTGAGGTGGACCTCACGAAACAGCCCGAGTTCAACCTCTTCGCCCCCGGCCCCGTGGTGATGGGAGATCGCATCTATATCACCCACTGCCAGGGCGGTAGCATCCTGTATTCCGACAACCCCCGCGATCCCGATTCCTGGGTCAACGCGGGCAGACCCTACTACTGGGACGATCCCGCCCTCTTCGTGGACGATGACGGCTCCCTCTACTGCTACGAGGGTCTCAGCCCCGTAGCCCCCCTCCACGTCTGCAAGCTGGATCCCTCCGACCCCTCCAAGGTACTGGAGGGCCCCGTGGACATCTTCCAGAGCGACCGCGATATCCGCGGCTTTGAGCGGGTGGGGGATATCAACGAAAAGGAAGGCGGCCGTACCCACCTGGAAGGCCCTTGGATGAACAAGATCGACGGGAAATACTACCTCACCTACGCCGTCCCCGGCACGGAATACGCGGGCTACTGCGACGGTTGCGCCGTGGCGGACTCCCCCATGGGGCCCTTCACCTACTGCGAGAACAGCCCCGTTGTCTACAAGGCCACGGGATTCATGCGGGGCGCGGGACACGGTTGCCTGTTTGAGGACAAGAACGGCCGCTACTGGAAGATGGATACCGTTTCCATCAGCGTCAACCACATCTTCGAGCGCCGTCTCTGTCTGTTTCCCGCCAGGGTGGAAAACGGTCTGATCTACACCAACGCCTACCGAGGAGATTATCCACAGCTGTTGCCCCACGAGGTAACCGACCCCTTCACCGACTCCGACGCGGGCTGGCATCTGCTCTCCCTCCACAAGACCGCCAAGGCCTCCTCGGTTCTGGACGAGTCCCACACCCCCGACAAGGCCTTCGACGAAAACCTCCGCACGTGGTGGAGCGCCAAGACCGGAGACGCGGGGGAGTGGCTTTGGACGGACCTGGGCAAGGTCTACGAGGTCTGCTCCGTGCAGGTCAACTTCGCGGATCAGGACGTGGAGGCGGTGGGCGGCAGAGGCCACGGATTTGCCTACAAGTATACCTTGGAGGCTTCTGTGGACGGCGAGAGCTGGTTCACCCTCATAGACCGCCGCAAGAGCACCGACGATCTCCCCCATGACTACGTTCAGTTGGATGCGGTCACAAATCTCCGTTACCTGAAGCTCGCCAACCATGGCAAGACTCCCGCAGGGGGGAAATTCGCCGTCAGCGGTCTCCGCGTTTTCGGCTTCGGCGGCGGCGATGCCCCCGCAAAAGCCCCCGACTTCACCGCAAAGCGCGGCGAGGATACCCGCAACATGACCGTCACGTGGGATCCCGTGGAGGGCGCACAAGGCTACTTCATCCGCTGGGGCATTGATCCCCACAACCTCTACACCCATTGGCAGGTCATAGGAGATACCCAAGCCACCGTCTACTGCCTCACCAAGGGCGTCACCTACTACGTCACAGTGGACGCTTACAACGAGAGCGGCGTAACCCGCGGCGTGACCCGCGGCGTGACTCGTCAAACCGTATAAACGGTCTACCCCTCCCATATCCCAATGTAATATCTGATCGGAAAGTAATTTCTGACCGTAAGAAAGGAACATACATCATGGCAAACCCAATCTACAACCCCAAATCCCTCAAGGCCGAGGAATTCATCCACGACGGCGAGATCCGCGAGACCCTGGCATACGCCGAGGCCAACAAGCGCAACGTGGAGCTCATCGACTCCATTTTGGATAAGGCCAGACCCCAAAAGACCGAGACCGGCTACGTCTGCGCGGGGCTCTCCCACCGCGAGGCATCCGTGCTCCTGGCCTGCGACATCCCTGAGAAGATCCAAGAGATCTACAAGATCGCCGAGGAGATCAAGCTGGCCTTCTACGGCAACCGCATCGTCATGTTCGCCCCTCTCTACCTCTCCAACTACTGCGTCAACGGCTGTGTCTACTGCCCCTACCACCTCAAGAACAAGCAGATCCCCCGCAAGAAGCTGACCCAGGAGGAGGTACGCGCCGAGGTCATCGCTCTCCAGGATATGGGCCATAAGCGCCTGGCCATCGAGGCGGGCGAGGATCCCAAGAACAACCCCATCGAGTACATCCTGGAGTGCATCAAGACCATCTACTCGGTGCACCACAAGAACGGCGACATCCGCCGCGTCAACGTCAACATCGCCGCCACCACGGTGGAGAACTACCGCAAGCTCAAGGAGGCAGGCATCGGCACCTACATCCTGTTCCAGGAGACCTACCACAAGGAGAGCTACGAGCAGCTGCATCCTACCGGACCCAAGCACGACTATGCCTACCACACTGAGGCTATGGACCGCGCGATGGAAGGCGGCATCGACGACGTCGGTCTTGGCGTACTCTTTGGGCTGGAACTCTATAAATACGAATTTGCAGGCCTGCTGATGCATGCCGAGCATCTCGAGGCTGTGCACGGCGTAGGCCCCCACACCATCTCCGTTCCCCGTCTGAAGCGTGCGGATGACATCGATCCCGATCAGTTCGACAACGGCATCGACGACGAGACCTTCGCGAAGATCACTGCCTGCATCCGTCTGGCAGTGCCATACACCGGCATCATCATCTCCACCCGCGAGACCGAGGCCACCCGCAGCAAGCTGCTGCGTCTGGGCGTATCTCAGGTATCCGGCGGTTCCCGCACCTCTGTTGGCGGCTATGCGGGTTATTCCGCAGACGAGCGTCCTCACGACACCGAGCAGTTCGATGTATCCGACCAGCGCAGTCTGGACGAGGTAGTGCGCTGGCTGATGGAAAACGGGCACATCCCCTCCTTCTGCACCGCATGCTACCGCGAAGGCCGCACCGGCGACCGGTTCATGAGTCTGTGCAAATCCGGCCAGATTCTCAACTGCTGCCATCCCAACGCACTCATGACCCTCTCCGAATATCTCGAGGACTACGCATCCCCTGAAACCAAGGAGATTGGCTACAAGATGGTCGAAGAAGAGCTGAAGCGCATCCCCAAAGAAAAGGTACGCGCCATCGCCGAGGACAACATCGCCGCTATCAAGGCCTCCACCAGGCGAGATTTCCGGTTCTAAAGGAGACGGGCAGGGGGCTCTGCCCCCTGCACCCC
>JAFQOC010000168.1 GCA_017420845.1 Clostridia bacterium | reverse complement strand
TGACGGCGGAGCTTTCGGGGTATGAGGAGTATACGAGGAAGGTCAGGTACCGTTTGATCCCGTTTGTCTGGTGAATACTGCTATTGTAGGGACAGATACTCCGATGATTCGGTGAGGGCGCACACATAGGTGCGCCCCTACCCCAAATAACAAAAGAAAGAGGTGATCCGATTGCCCCGCTACACCGACACCCACGCCCACTACTTCGACCGCAAGTTCGACCCCAACCCCCACAACTTCAACGATAAATTCAACAAATACGGCGGCGCGGACACCCTCCTGACCGACCCCGACTTCCTCTCCAAGGTGGCCGCCGTCATCAACGTGGGCACTAATCTCGTCAATAGCCAGACCGCCGTGGACATGGCAGGGAAGTACCCCTACATGGCCGCCGCCGTCGGCATCCACCCCGAGGATGCCCAGGGACTCCCCGATGGGACTCCCCTGGACCCCGAAAAAGAGCTGTCCGCCCTCCGCGCCTGGGTCAGCGACCCCGACCGCCGCAAGCGGGACAAGATCGTAGCCATTGGCGAGATCGGCTTCGACTACCACTGGCAGCCCATGGACAAGGACCTCCAGCGCGCCTTCTTCGAGGGACAGATGCAGATCGCCGCCGACACGGGCCTCCCTGTCATCATCCACGACCGCGAGGCCCACGGCGACAGCTTTGAGGTGGTCCTCAAGTACCCCACCGTCAAAGGTGTCTTCCACGCCTACGGAGGCTCCGCCGAGATGGCGCGTGAACTGACCCGTCGGGGCTGGTACATCGGCTTTGGCGGCGTGGCCACCTTCAAGAACGCCGAGCGGGTGCGGTCTGTCATCGCCTCCATGGACCTCTCCAAGCTCCTGTTGGAGACCGACTGCCCCTACATGGCCCCCGTCCCCTTCCGCGGCAAGATCAACCACTCCGCCCTGATCCCCTATATCGCCGAGGTCATCGCCCCTCTGCATGGCTTGACCGTGGAGGAATTGGCCGAGGTGACGAATCGCAACGCCGAGGAGCTGTTCGGGCTGTCCAAGGTCCTCTCCCAATCCTGACCGTCGCCTCTATTGCACAATGCTCCGTTGAGTTTCCCTCCTATTTGCATCGCTTGACAGCGAACGGAACTTCTGTTATACTGTATGCAACGGTACCGGAATTCAAATGCAAGGAGACAATTTATGAAAGAAACCATGGGACAGATCATCCGCAGACTGCGTAAGGAGCGGAATCTGACGCAGGAGGAGCTGGCGGAGCAGTTGAACGTCACGCCCCAGGCGGTGAGCCGCTGGGAGAATGAAACGGGAATGCCCGATATTTCACAGGTGATCCCTCTGGCCAACGTGTTTGGCGTATCCACCGACGTACTGTTCGGGAAGGACGGCACCGACGGAGAGGCTGAAATTGAGGTGTTCATTCGTGACATTGAAAGCAAGCTGAGCAACCGTCCGGCAGAGGTTGCGTGGCTTGACCACTATCGGCAATGCTGTGAGGACTGTCGGAGAATGCTGGAGATCTACCCCAACAATTACGAGTTGTTGGCGTATTCGATCGGGAATATCTGCTGTCTTGTGAACGAATATCGCTCAGCGGAGGAAACAGAGGAGCTGGTACGAGAGCGGCAGACTTGGGAAAATGAGTGCATCCGTCAGGCAAACGTGATCCTTCACCACTGCACCGACAGCCGCTATCTGAATGCGGCGCACAAATGGCTGACCCAACTGTATCGGTGCATGGGAAATCCCGTCAAGGCAAAGGAGCATGCCAAAAGGATCACGGTATTCGACCCATACGAGGAGGGCGGCGACTGGTTGGCGCTGGTGTACAGTGACCTTGGAAAAGTGGAAGAAAGCCGTAAGCAATATGCGGCCAACATCTATAAGGCGCAGGAATATCTGGCGAATCAGCTTATTATGCTTGGACATTCCTGGGCTTGGGCGGGGGAATACGAGAAAGCCTACGCTTGCTACCGCCTTTATCCCGATCTGTTCGAGCGCATGGTGGGAGACGGAGAGGATGAGATCCCCTTCTGTCTGGAGCCCTGCTTCGATCAATGTGCGTTGATGTGTATGCGTCTGGGCCGCCCCGACGAGGCCATGGACTGGCTGGAAAAGATGGTACGGCATCAAAGAGTCGTAGCCGGGACCTACAATGTGATCACAGAAAGCAAGCTCCCCTATCTGTACGGTTGCGAGCTTCGTTACAACGCTCATACCTACAACAGAGCCGAGCAGCTGACCCCCACTCTGGCGTGGGCTGTATTCGATCCCATTCGCGATACCGAGAGATTCCGGACCATTCTCTCCGATGCGGAGGCTTTCGAGCGAGGGGAATAACGGACGAATAGATCCGTTTGAGACCGAAAACAAAAAAATACGGCAAAAGGACTTGACAAACAGGCCCTTTTGCCGTATAATATAAGCAGAGAGGCTACCGATACGGTTGCTTCCCATCATGTAAAAGAAATAATCGCCTTTACTTGGTAGGTTGCGGGCGGTTATTTTTTTTTTATTATTCTGAAAGATAAGAATGACGAGAGCCGGCATATGGCATCGCTTACGTTGGATTTTGTCGATCCGTTTCCTTGCTTGGCACTTTTTTACATCCGGTTTTGTGCTG
>JAFQOC010000167.1 GCA_017420845.1 Clostridia bacterium | reverse complement strand
TCTGCCACCATCACTACCCTCACCGATGCTCTCGTCCAGAACGGAGAGGAGACCATGGCAAACGCTTTGATCAAGGCCTACAACAGCGCTTCCAGCGGCGACGACTTTGAGTGGCTTCGCGATTTCCTCATGGGTAACAAGCCCTACATCAGCCGCCGCATGACCGGTTACGTGCGCAAGAATCTGGATTGGTTCTATTAAATCTTATCCAACCGTGTGTCCGCCGTTTCCTTTTTGGGAAAACGGCGGACTTTTTTATGTACTTTGACGGATTTTGCTTGTTAAATTATTGATAATTTTTTGAAAAAATTTGCGAATCCTATAGATTTTTCTTTCTTTTTATGGTATAATAGAACCGCTCATTTGAACGGGCGTATTGTGCCCTCTTTCGGGAGAGCCGTACACCTAGATTTTTTAGGAGGTTTTATTCAAATGAAAAAGAAGCTGACTACGGTCGATTTCCGCGGAACCCCTGAGCAGGAAGCTAAGCTGCTTGAGGTGATCGCGAAGTACGACGGCGTACAGGGCAAGATGATGCCCATCCTGCAGGAGGCACAGGAGATCTACGGCTATCTGCCCGTCGAGGTGCAGAAGATCATTGCCGACAAGACGGGTATTCCCGCTGAGCAGATCTACGGTGTCGTTTCCTTCTACTCCCAGTTCAAGCTCAACCCCGACGGCGAGGTTGCTGTGGCTGTTTGCCTCGGTACTGCTTGTTATGTCAAGGGCTCGGGCGACATCATCGAGGAGTGCTCCCGCATTCTGAACGTGGCTGTTGGCAGCACCTCTGCCGACGGTAAGTATTCCCTGGAGGCTACCCGTTGCATCGGCGCTTGCGGTCTGGCTCCTGTCCTGACCATCAACGGTGAGGTATACGGCCGTCTGGTTGCCAAGGATATGGCCGGTATTCTGGCTAAGTACATGTAATTTCCATCCTACGATAGGGAGCTTGGTACTATGAAAATTTCAACCATTCAGGAGATCCTTGACGCGGAGGTCGTCTGCGGAGAGGAGTTTCTGGACGACGAGGTTCACTCCGCCTGCGGAAGCGACATGATGAGCGACGTCCTGGCCTACGTTAAGGATCAGGCCGTGCTTCTCACGGGACTCTGCAATCCCCAGGTCATCCGCACCGCCGAGATGATGGACATGAGATGCGTCGTCTTCGTCCGCTCCAAGTGCCCGTCGGAGGAGATGATCCGCCTGGCCAAGGAGTCCGATCTGGTCGTGCTCAGAACCGCCAAGAGAATGTACGAATCCTGCGGGAGACTGTACGGCGAGGGTCTGGGAGTCAGTGCGGTGAAGTGATATGAATGAGGCAGTAAGATTTCATTATCTGGTGGACGGCGAGGACTTCTCCTCCGCCGGTCAGGCCTCTGTGCAGGTGAAGAAGAACCTGCGCAGGCTGGGTATCCCCCCGAGATCATCCGTAAGATCTCCATCGCCATGTACGAGGGCGAGATCAACATGGTCATCCACGCGGATGGCGGTGAGGCGGAGGTTCTCGTGTACGAGGATCGCATCGTGATGATCCTTACCGACCGCGGTCCCGGTATCGCCGACGTGGAAAAGGCGATGCAGGAGGGCTATTCCACAGCCCCCGACAACGTGCGCTCTCTTGGCTTCGGCGCGGGCATGGGACTCCCGAATATGAAGCGCTATACCGACGATATGAAGATCGAGTCGGTCGTGGGTGAGGGAACCACCATTACTATGACCGTTCTGCTTGCGTGACCGCAAGCAGAACCGGAATACGTGCCCCGAGGGGCCCGTATTCCTGCGCGTGTTCTCCTCGCGCGTATGAGCGCGTTTGAAGATCCTGCGCAAAGACTTTTTCTCATTTCGTCCCCCCATTTCGGCACAGCATCGGGCTTGGGGTCATCCCCGACCGACACAGCCGGGAAAGGAGACACGGGTGCTATGAACTCGTATGAACATTCGGTATCTCTGGACCTGTCACGCTGTACGGGATGTACGACCTGTCTGAAGCACTGTCCCACCGAGGCTATCCGCATCGTGGACGGCCACGCCAAGATCAACCCGGGACGCTGTATTGACTGCGGTATCTGCATCAAGATCTGCCAGAACAAGGCCAAAAAGGCCACCTACAGCCGTCTGGATAAGGTGCTGAAGACCAACAAGTACAAGATCGCGCTACCCGCGCCTACCCTGTACGGACAATTCGAGGATCTGGAGGACGTGGACTACGTCCTGCAGGGACTCAAGGACATCGGATTCGACGACGTCTTCGAGGTGTCCAAGGCCGCCGAGCTGGTCTCGGCATACACCAGGACCTACCTGAAGACCGTGGGCATTCCCAAGCCCGTCATCAACTCCGCCTGTCCCGTTGTGCTTCGCCTGATATCCCTGCGGTATCCCACCCTGAAGGAGCATATCATGCAGATCCTTCCTCCCATGGAGATCGCCGCCAAGCTGGCTCTGGAGCGCGCCATGAAGGAGCACCCCGAGCTGACGCGAGAGAATATCTGCGTATGCTTCATCTCCCCCTGCCCCGGTAAGGTCAGCTACGTCCGCAACGGGTTCGGGGACTACCAAAGCGAGGTGGACGAGGTCCTGTCCATCAGCGACGTCTATTTCAGCCTCATCAACGTCATGCGCCGCGGCAAGGAGCCGGAGAATCTGTCCCAATCGGGTATGATCGGCATCAGCTGGGCGACGACGGGAGGAGAGGCTTCGGCGCTCTTCAACGATAAGTATCTGGCCGCGGACGGCATTGAAAACGTCAACCGTGTGCTGGAGCAGCTGGACAACGGCAATATCGCGGGCCTGGAATTCGTGGAGCTCAACGCCTGCCCCGGCGGGTGTGTGGGCGGAGCTATGGTGGTGGAGAATCCCTTCGTCGCCAAGGCCAGACTCCAGACTCTCCGCCGATATCTGCCCGTCTCTCAAACTCTGCTTTCGGAGTCCGAGCGGGACTACATTCCCGAGGACTACTGCTTTGACGAGCTGCCCACCTATATGCCCATCCAACGGCTCTCCACCAACTTTGGCGAGTCCCTGCGGATGATGGCGGTGATCCAGAAGCTGGCCGATGCCCTGCCGGGTATCGACTGCGGCGCCTGCGGAGCCCCCAACTGCCGAGCCTTTGCCGAGGACGTGGTCTGCGGCCGGGCGGCGGAGGACGGCTGCGTTATCCTGCGGAATCAGCAGCTGGAGACATTACTGAAAACCAAGGAGGAGGAATCATGACAGTCTCGGAACTGAAGGATACTCTTTCCTTGACCCCCGTCACGTTGCCCGAGGGTGACCGTGAGGCAGAGGGGGTTTACATCGGAGACCTGCTCTCCTGGGTCATGGGGCGGGCGCAGGCGGATAACGTCTGGCTCACCATCATGTCCAATCTCAATATCGTGGCCGTAGCCACCCTGGCCGACGTGTCCTGCATCATCCTCTGCGAGGGAGTCACCCTGGAGGAGAGCGTGAGGAACACCGCCGAGGCCAAGGGGGTCAACATCCTTGCCACCGAGGCTCCCGCCTATGAGACGGCGAAGCGGCTTACGGAGCTGGGACTATGAACCGCTACTACTACGACCTCCACATCCACTCCTGTCTCTCCCCCTGCGGCGACAACGACATGACCCCGAACAACATCGCGGGCGTCTGTGCGTTGGCTGGCTTGCAGATCGCGGCGCTGACCGACCACAACTCGGTGAAGAACTGCCCCGCCTTCTACAAGGCCGCCAAGAGCCAAGGGATCATCCCCGTCCCGGGGATGGAGCTGACCACCGCCGAGGAGATCCACGTGGTCTGCCTCTTTGAGCGGCTGGAGGACGCCATGGCCTTTGGCGAGGAGGTGGAGACCTACCGCGTCCGCATCCCCAACCGGGTGGACATCTTCGGGGATCAGCTGATCCTGAACGAGGAGGACGAGCCCATCGGGGTGGAGGACGACCTGCTTCCCAACGCCACCATGCTCTCCCTGTGGGAGGTCCCTCCCCTGGTAGAGAAGTACAACGGCGTGTGCTACCCCGCCCACATTGACCGAGAGGCCAACGGCATCGTATCCATCCTGGGTACGGTCCCCGAGGACCCCGACTTCAGCTGTGTGGAGCTGCGGGACATGGACAAGCGGGAGGCTTACCTGGCCAACATCCCTCATTTGCGGGATAAGACCTTCGTTTGCGGCTCGGACGCCCACTACCTGTGGGACATCCGCGACGCCGACGCCTATTTTGATCTGGAAGACGAGCCCTACTCGGGGGATCTCGTGCGGCATCAGCTATTTCTCCGTCTGAAAGGAGTGCAGTAGGATGAAGGAACTCTCACTCAACGTTCTGGATATCACCAAGAACTCCGTCAAGGCGGGGGCGACCCTGATCGACATATCCCTGGTGGAGGTCGGAAGTCTTTTGACCCTGACCATCACGGATAACGGCTGCGGCATGAAGCCCGAGGTTGTCGAGACCGTCATGAACCCCTTCTACACCACCCGCACCACCCGCAAGGTGGGCATGGGCGTGCCGCTCCTCATGCTGGCCGCCGAGCAGACGGGGGGAGGTGTGACCATCGAGTCCCGCCACAAGGAGGAGCATCCCGAGAACCACGGCACCGTGGTCACGGCCACCTTCCACACCGACCACATTGATTTCACCCCCATCGGCGATCTGGTCTCCACCATGGAGACCCTCATCATGGGAAGCCCCGAGATCGACTTCACCTTCACGCACGACATGAACGGCCACCGAGTCGAGCTGGACACGAGACAGCTCCGCGAGGTGCTGGGGGAGGTCCCTCTGGACAGCTATGAGATCATACAATGGATCGGAGACTTTCTGCGGGAGCAGTATCAGCCCGCGGAGTAAAGAAGTTTTTTAAAAATTTGATATACCACACGAAAGGAAAGAAACATCATGAAATCTTTGGCAGAGCTTGCTGCGATCCGCGACAAGATGAAGGACAAGGTGGTCCTTCGCGAGGGTACCAGCGATACCCGCATCGTGGTCGGTATGGCTACCTGCGGTATCGCCGCCGGTGCCCGTCCCGTCCTGTCCGCCTTCGTTGAGGGCGTGAATAACGCGGGTCTGAACTCCACCGTCACCGTCTCCCAGACCGGCTGTATCGGCATTTGCCAGTACGAGCCCGTCGTCGAGGTCTTCCAGGCCGGCAAGGAGAAGGTCACCTACGTCAAGATGACCGCCGAGAAGGCCGCTAAGGTCATCGAGGAGCACATCAAGGGCGGTAAGGTGGTCGAGGAATACACCTACACCTACGCCACAAAGGCATAACGGAGGTATTAAGCTATGATTCGTGCACATGTACTTTGCTGCGGCGGTACCGGTTGTACCTCGTCCGGCAGCCAGAAGATCCAGGACGCATTCGTCCGCGAGATCGAAAAGCAGGGTCTTGCAGAGGAAGTCAAGGTCGTCCAGACCGGTTGCTTCGGTCTCTGCGCTCTGGGCCCCGTGGTCATCCTGTATCCCGACGGCACCTTCTACTCCCGCGTTGAGGAGAAGGACGTAGCCGAGATCGTTTCCGAGCACCTGCTCAAGGGCCGTCCCGTTGAGCGTCTGGTCTACAACGAGAAGGACGAGACTACCGGTGCTGTTACCGAGTCCCTGAACGACACCACCTTCTACAAGTCCCAGTACCGTCTGGCACTCCGCAACTGCGGTGTCATCAACCCCGAGAACATCGAGGAGTACATTGCTATGGACGGCTACGCCGCTCTGGGTAAGGTTCTGACCGAGATGACCCCCGACGAGGTCATCCAGACCATTCTGGATTCCGGTCTGCGCGGCCGCGGCGGCGGCGGATTCCCCACGGGTCTGAAGTGGAAGTTCGCCAGCGGCAACAGAGGCAACGTCAAGAAGTACGTAGCTTGTAACGCCGACGAGGGTGACCCCGGCGCGTTTATGGACCGCTCCATCCTGGAGGGTGATCCCCACGCTCTGATCGAGGCTATGGCCATCGCCGCCTACGCCATCGGTGCTGACGAGGGTTACGTATACGTCCGTGCCGAGTACCCCATCGCCGTCAACCGCCTCCAGATCGCCATCGACCAGGCCAAGGAGTACGGCCTCCTGGGCGAGGATATCTTCGGCACCGGCTTCAACTTCGACCTCCATATCCGTCTGGGCGCAGGTGCATTCGTCTGTGGCGAGGAGACCGCTCTCATGACCTCCATCGAGGGCAACCGCGGTGAGCCCCGTCCCCGTCCTCCCTTCCCCGCAGTCAAGGGTCTGTTCGGTCAGCCCACCGTTCTGAACAACGTGGAGACCTACGCCAACATCCCTCAGATTATCCTGAAGGGCGCCGAGTGGTTCAGCTCCATCGGTACCGAGAAGTCCAAGGGCACCAAGGTCTTCGCTCTGGGCGGTAAGATCAACAACACGGGTCTCGTGGAGGTCCCCATGGGTACCACCCTGCGCCACATCATCGCGGAGATCGGCGGCGGCATTCCCAACGGCAAGAAGTTCAAGGCTGCCCAGACCGGCGGTCCTTCCGGCGGTTGTATCCCCGCTTCTCATCTCGACGTTCCCATCGACTATGACAACCTTATCGCCATCGGCTCCATGA
>JAFQOC010000166.1 GCA_017420845.1 Clostridia bacterium | reverse complement strand
GGTACTGAGACCGGGGGGGATACCGTCACCGTAGGAGATACCCATACCGGAGACCCCGAAAACACACAAGCTGTGGATACCGACGCAGAAGAAACTGTCTCTGAAACCACTGAGGCTCTTACCGAGGAGCTGAAGGGATGGGAGCAGGATACCGGTAGGTTCAACGACGGTATCGTGGACTATGAGATCCTGGTGGAGACGCAGGTCCACGCCGCTTACCCCGACGACCAGCTCGGTCAGCTCATGAGCGAGGGGCAGACCGGTGTGATCCACTCCTTCCACGGCGATTTTGAGGACGGCGACCCCACCTGCGGAGGGGATGCGGCCATTCTGCGCGCCGGCGACGGAGCATGCGTGGACGGTGTCATGTACGTCCCCTACAAGGCAGAATCGGATACCCTGCTGGGCGGCTACTGGACGACGTGGAGTCCCAACGCCTCCGCATCGGTCAAGACCTTCCGACAGGCGCAGCTTTCGGTGGAGTGGACGCTCCATACGGCTCACGACCGCGCCTGGTCGTC
Source organism: Clostridia bacterium (assembly GCA_017420845.1). Classification (GTDB taxonomy): domain Bacteria; phylum Bacillota; class Clostridia; order Oscillospirales; family CAG-272; genus CAMEON01. Next base: position 2,362 of record JAFQOC010000166.1, on the reverse strand, counting down.
GGCTATGTGGGGCTGTTACGTCAGCAGCGCGCCCAACAAGATCCCCACCGACCCCGGTGACGGTTTGTGGCTCTCCTTCAACGCCATCAGCAATAAGATCCATATCTACCATCCCGACGATGCCTCCTGGCCTGCCGCATGGGCGGCCGTGTCTGTGGGGGATGATCTGCTGAAGGGGAAGCATCAGCTGGATATTCTGACTTCTCCCGATTATTCCACCTACGTGTACGTAACCCCTGCGGGCAGTGATACGTCCCGTCTGGTTTGCACCGTTCGCTTTGCGGAGGGTAAGATCCGCGTATACAACGAGGCGAACGAGCTGGTGAAGGAGGCCGCCTGCACCACCAACGCCCTGAAGGGCGACCGCTTCAACCTGTTCGTGCATGACAACGGCGGCGCGCTGGTGGACACCGTGGACGTGTACACCGCCTCCAAGGGGGAGACCCTGACCAGCGCCACCATTACCGCCACCCCCACCGAGGGCAATTCGTTGGGTCTGGACATTACGAACAAGACCGATCTGGTTTCCATCTGCTACTCGGTCTGGTTCGACGCCATTCTGGGCGTGTCGGGCAGCGGCGTGGACGACTGGAACAACATCACCGAGATTTTGGACGGCAAGAAGGACTGGGGCCCCTACCCCACCTTCCACTACTGGGCAAAGCCTGCGCCGGGCTACTATTCCAGTTCCAACAAGGAGGTCATCCGCACCCACATGACCCAGCTCTACACCGCGGGCGTGGATTTCATCATCATTGATCTGACCAACGCGGGCGACAACTACCTCGGCTCCTCCGCGTGGACGGACTACATCGAGAAGCCCATGGATGCCATCTTTGAGACCATCATGGAGATGCGTGTGGAGGGGCTCGGCACCCCCTACGTGGTCTTCTGGGTGGGCACCAACGACGGCCCTCTGTATCAGGCGCTCTACGATCGCTACCACGCGCCCGAAAAGTGGAAGGATTGCTTCGTCTACTGGGATGGCAAGCCCTTCCTGCTGACCACCCACACCTACCCCAAGGATTTCCCCCTGCCCGAGCTGTTCACCGTCCGCTCCATGTGGGGCTTGAGCGTGAGCTACACCCAGGGACAGTGGAGCTTCCTCAGCACCAACAACCACAACCGCGTGACCCGCGGCCCCGACAAGTCGGCGGAGCAGGTCAGCGTGGCCGTAGCGTCTCAGGCGGATTACATGTCCAATTTTAATACGGCCAAGGGACGTGACGGCGGTATGTTCTGGTACGCCCAATGGCAGACCGCCTTTGACCGTCACCCCAAGGTGGTGACCCTGACGTGGTGGAACGAGTGGACGGCCCAGCGCCTCCGCGATCCCAACGGCAACTACGTGTTCACCGACAACTACAACGAGGACTACAGCCGCGATATCGAGCCCATGGAGGGCGGTCACGGTGATCAGTACTACAAGTGGATGATTCGGTACATTTCGGCCTACAAGGGCGGCCTTGAGTGCCCTGTCCTCATTGAGGAGGAGTATCAGGATAAGCTGAATAACTTCATGAAGAAGTACGAGAAAGGTTTGAACTGATTCCCGGCTACAAGTGTGAAACAAACCCACCGCGCACCGAGAGACTGATACTCTCGGTGTTGCGGTCTTTCAAAAACCCCTCACTTTCTTACCCCCGAAAGGAGTTCTCCGGTTTGTTATGAAACGAAATAATTTGATCCGTCTGCTGACTCTGCTGACTCTGGGACTGTTTCTCTGCTTGCTGACCGCCTGTGACAGCGGCAGTACCCCCGCTGACACCACCGCCGAGATCACCCCCGCTTCCACCGACCCCGTAACCGAGCCCCCCACCGAGGCTCCCACCGAAGCCCCCACCGAGGAGCCCACGGAGGAACCCACCGAGGAGGAGACCACCGAGCCCGAGCCCGAGCTGAAGGGCTGGGAGCAGGACACGGGTAGGTTCAACGACGGCAAGGTGGACTACGTCAAGAACGAGGACGGCTCGGTCACCGTTACCCCCCGCGAGGGCTATGGCCTGGGTCTGGACATCACCGATAAGACCGACGTCGTCGGCATCTGCTATTCGGTGTGGTTTGACTACATTCTCGGCTCGGGCACCGAGCCCGTGGAAAGCTGGCACAACATCACCGAGGCGCTGGCGGGGAACCAGAGCTGGGGTCCCTCCCCCGCCTTCCACTACTGGGCCAAGCCCGCCCAGGGCTACTACCGTTCCAGCGATAAGACCGCCATCCGCAACAACATGACCATGCTCTACACCGCGGGTGTGGACTTCATCATTCTGGATCACACCAACCTCCACAACGGCTACCTGGACAACCCCGATCTCAAGAAGCGCATGATCGACGATCCCATGATCGCCCTCTTCGACACCAT
>JAFQOC010000165.1 GCA_017420845.1 Clostridia bacterium | reverse complement strand
GCTGGTGGCGGTAGCGCCATCCTTGGGACGGACAATGCCCGCAACCTTCAACTCTACGCCATTCTCGGTGACGAACTTGGTGCGGTCATAGTCAAAGCTCTCGCGGATGTCGGTCCAGATAGGAAGATCCCCCTTGTCGGTGGGATAGGTACGTCCGCTCTCGGTGTAGAAATCGGCGGTGGTGAGGAGCATAAACTTGGTGCCCAGCATCTCTTCAAAGGTGAAGGGCTCGATCTCACCAGCCTCGTACTTGCCCTCCATAAGATCCGCCAGCTCGTCCTCAATAAGATTGGGATCCAGCATACCCAGCATATACAGGGTCATTTTACTAATCTGATTGTTGGAGCCGATGACAAGCACAACCTCGTTATACGCGGTAGGCCAGGCGCCTGCCACCACGTCGTACTGCTGATCCAAAAGTTTGGGGCTGTCAATCATCTCGGTAAAGACGTTTATACCCATGCCACCCATACTGCTACCCATCTCCATGAGTTCGGACATACCAGAGAAGGCACTACCCATGTGGTCAAAGACCACATCCATACCAATTTCGCGGGCCTCAGTTATGGTGTTGCCGTCTTCGTCAGTGGTAGTGACCATGTTGAAGACCTGTAGAGCGTAGTCATAGGTGCACTGTATGTCGGTGACATAGGGATCCAGTTCTTTTTCGTGAGCCTCAAGATGCTTCATGAAGGCCTCCAGATTGTTCTCCACGGTAGCCGACATGGCGGACATCATAGTGCCCATAGAGTCATCCACATAGATGAGATTATCGTCCCGCTGTTCATCCGTGTCGGTATTGGTACTGGTCATGGCCTGCAGCATGGAGGCATAGTCCTGTGTCACCCGATTGATGGTCAAGGGGAATGTGGACAGGGTATCCTCCTGCACTGCGGCAATGTAGAGGTTAATACCGTTGGACAGAGCCAGGATCAGAGCGATACCGATGATGCCGATTGAGCCTGCGAAGGAGGTCATGAAGGTACGACCCTTTTTGGTCATCAAATTATTAAGCGAGAGGGTAAAGGCCGTCCAGAAGGACATGGAGGTCTTTTTTCCTTTTTTGACCTCGGTCTTGCGAACAACTTCCTCCCGGGAGGTCGGAGCCTCAAAGGGCATGGAATCATCGATGACCCGACCGTCGCGGAGCTTAACGATCCGGGTGGAATACTGCTCGGCCAGCTCAGGATTATGGGTGACCATAATGACAAGCTTGTCCTTGGCAATCTCCTTCAGAATCTCCATGATCTGCACGCTGGTAGCCGTATCCAAAGCACCCGTGGGCTCGTCAGCCAACAGGATATCCGGATCATTGACGATGGCACGGGCAATGGCGACGCGCTGCATTTGACCGCCAGACATCTGGTTGGGCTTTTTCTTGATCTGATCGCCCAGTCCCACCTTGACAAGCGCCTCGGTGGCACGGCGGCGGCGCTCGGCCTTGGAGATGCCCGACAGGGTCAACGCCAGCTCTACGTTGGCCAGAACCGTCTGGTGGGGGATGAGGTTATAGCTCTGGAAAACAAAGCCGACGCTGTGGTTTCTGTAGGTATCCCAGTCACGATCCTTGAAGTCCTCGGTTGATTTGCCGTTGATAAGCAGATCACCGTCAGAATAACGATCCAGCCCGCCAACAATATTGAGCAGCGTGGTCTTACCGCAGCCAGATGGTCCCAGAATGGATACGAATTCATTTTCCCTGAAGTCTATGCTGACTCCGTCCAGAGCAACGACGGGTTGGTCAGCCACATCATATGTCTTTTTGATGTTTTTCAGTTGTAGCATGGGTTTCTCCGTTCTATACGCAATTGGAATCTCCGTACTCATCGTACTTTTTTTAGGATACCATACAAATATTAACCTGCCGTTAATCATCTGTTCCCATACGATAAATTTACAGTGTAGACACAAAATTTTTGACTCAAGAACCTCAAGGTGTGAAAAAAGGCAAAAACTCCATACGCACCTTTCCTTTGCAAGGACAGGGTTTGGAATCGGACGGAGGAATAGAAACGGAGGTATCACCTTCACCCGAGAAAAGCTCATTCCAAAGGTCGCGGACGGCAAAACGGTCGGTTTCCGATAGGGTTCGGTATGCTTTCAGAAGGTTGATAGCCGAATGGGCCTTGGCGCTGTATAGTTGTGTAAGCGTCTTAGCCCCGGTGGCTTCCAGTAAGGTAAATAGCAAGCGAACAGCTTCCCTCCGCCGTGGGATAGGCATGGCATAAATACGATCCCGGAGGACCGTCTTGTTTCTCAGACCGACCGGGGATAATTCCTGAGCTGTGAGGAAAGATCCGCCCAACACCTCCCAGGATAGACCGTCGTGCTGATAAAGTCCCCTTCGATTGCTTTTGACCACCCGATAGGTCTCCTCTTGCTCCAGAAGAAGGCCAACCAGTGAATCCTCGGGAAGAAGGAGATGGATATGTGGACGAAGTGCTTGGTAGGCCTCGGAGTGGGTAGTTCCCTCATAAAAGCCGGGACCGTCATTGGAATAGACGGCTCGAATTCTGCGTCGAATCGCCTCTTGCGCGTGGAGTACTCCCCAAACGGCTAAGTTCCCGCCTTTGGAGTGGCCCCCCACGGTGATAGCGGTATCGGGAGGCAGATCCAATGCATCAAGATAATCGATGGCCATACGCTGAGACGGAATCTCCTCCATAATGGATAAATTCAGATCCTCCTTCCAACCAACGATTGTATCGTCGGTGCCTCGGAAGGCCACGAACACCTCCTCACCGGGAAGATGAAAGGTCAGAGCCGAAAACTGGCATTCACGTTTTTCGCTGACGCGGTTCACATAACCCGTCAGCTCGATCTCCCGATAACGGGGTGCTCTCGCCGCGCGTCGAAAAAGCGTGAGTATATCGGCCGGAATGATCAATCCCAACGAACGGGGAGGGGTATCCGGGTGAGTAAGAAAATATTCAGCGGCGGCGGCTCGGAGAGAGATTCTTCCCTGTCGAGGAATCCCCGGAACAATGCCGTCCAGATCCACGTAGGACAAAAGACAGAAGACAAGATTGTCCACCTCGTTGAGCGGGGATTGGGCGAAGGTGAGATCCCCTCGCCATTCCAAGTAATCAAGAACGTTGGGCATATGGCGGCCTTTCAATCACATCAAATCGTAATGAAATAAAGAGACGGATAGAACTGGTATCTCCTTTATTCATTTACCATTCTTCCCGTCATCCTTGCTTTTATGCAATAGAAAAGAGCCCCTCTTTCGAAGGACTCTTTCGTTTCAGCGATCAAACGGGGTGTACTCCGTTTGCGTGATCGGCGTTGGGATCGATTCCGTATTTCTGATTCTTGCGATACTCGAAGAACTTCAGAGCCACCTTATCAAACAAAGCGTAGGACAGCACATCCTCATCCTGCTCCAGGTAGCCCGCGGGGATCTCGGCGCGGAGCTTGTCCAGCTCGGGAGCCAAATCGTCGGCGGGGCGGTGGGTGATGGGAGTCTGGTCGCCGATGATGAACTTGGCAAAGGCGGGGTCAATGGCCACGGGAGTCTTACCGTACTTACCCAAGACGATGTCCTTGAACTCCTTGGTGCAGGTCTTATACCGCTCGCCCATGAGGACGTTAAACACGGCCTGGGTACCCACGATCTGGGAGGAAGGAGTGACGAGAGGGGGATAACCCACGTCGGCACGAACGCGCGGAACCTCCTCCAGCACCTCGGTAAGCTTCTCCTCCTTCCCTGCCTGCTTGAGCTGGGACATAAGGTTGGAAAGCATGCCGCCGGGAACCTGATACAGAAGGGCATTGACGTCCACCTTGAGCACCTTGGGATCCATGAGACCCTCCTTGAGATAACGCTCACGGAGGGGGGTGAAGTACTTGGTGATCTTATCCAGCTTTTGCAAATCCAGGCCGGTATCGTACTTGGTACCTGCCAGAGTGGCCACGATGGGCTCGGTAGGAGGCTGAGAGGTGCCCAGAGCCATGGGAGAAATGGCGGTGTCGATGACGTCCACGCCTGCCTCAACCGCCTTCAGGATGGTCATGGAGGCCAGACCCGCCGTGTAGTGTGTATGGAGCTGGATGGGAATCTTGACACTCTGCTTCAGGGTTCGAACCAACTCATAAGCATCATAGGGCTTCAGCAGACCCGACATATCCTTGATACAGATGGAGTGAGCCCCCATTTCTTCCAGCTGCTTGGCGTACTTGGCGTAATAATCCAGAGTGTAGACCGCGCCGGTGGTGTAGGAGAAGGCTGCCTGCACATGACCGCCCTCGCGGATGGTGGCGTCGATGGCGGTTTTCATGTTACGGGGATCGTTCAGGGCGTCGAAGATACGGATGATGTCAATACCGTTGGCGATGGACTTCTGCACGAAGTAGGCAACCACGTCGTCGGCGTAGTGGCGGTAGCCCAGAATGTTCTGGCCGCGGAAAAGCATCTGCAACTTGGTGTTCTTGACGGTAGCGCGGATCTTGCGCAGTCTCTCCCAAGGATCCTCGTTGAGGAATCGCATGCAGGAGTCGAAGGTAGCGCCGCCCCATGCCTCCAGAGAGTGGTAGCCCACCTCGTCCATGGCGGACAGAATGGGGAGCATTTCCTCGGTGGTCATACGGGTGGCAATGAGGGACTGGTGAGAGTCACGCAGAACGGTTTCGGTAATTTTTACCTTGCTCATAGTATTTCCCTTTCAGATTCAATTATGCAAAAGTGGACAGGAACACGCCTGCGGCTACGGCAGAACCGATGACACCGGCCACGTTGGGACCCATGGCGTGCATGAGGAGGAAGTTAGAAGGATCATATTTCTGCCCCTCGAGCTGGGAGACACGGGCGGCCATAGGCACAGCCGACACGCCGGCTGAGCCGATGAGGGGATTGATGGTACCGCCGCAGAGCTTGTTCATGATCTTCGCGGTGAGCAGACCGCCGCAGGTGGACACGCAGAAGGCAGCCAGACCGCAGAAGATGATGAGGATGGTCTCCAGACGCAGAAAGTTGGCCGCAGAGGCGGTGGCACCCACGGAGATGCCGAGGAAGATGGTGACGATGTTCATCAGCTCGTTCTGGGCGGTCTTGGAAAGACGGTCGGTGACACCGCAGACGTTGAGCAGGTTACCGAACATGAGACAGCCGATGAGAGCCAGGGCGTCGGGGACGATGAGGCCTACCACGAAGGTCACCACGATGGGGAACAGGATCTTCTCGGTCTGGGACACGGGGCGCAGAGCCGTCATTTTAATGACACGCTCCTTCTTGGTGGTCAGCATTCTCATGAAGGGGGGCTGGATCATGGGGATCAGCGCCATGTAAGAGTAAGCCGCGATGGCGATAGCGCCCAGAAGAGCGGGAGCCAGGGTCTTGGTCACCAGAATAGCCGTAGGACCGTCAGCGCCGCCGATGATACCAATGGCGGCGGCCTCATTGGGGGTGAACACGCCCGAGATCAGAGCAACGGAGAAGGCGACGAAAACACCCAGCTGTGCGCCCGCGCCGATGAGCAGGGACTTGGGGTTAGAGATCAGGGGGGTAAAGTCGGTCATGGCACCGATGCCCACAAAGATCAGACAGGGGTAAATACCCAGCTTGACACCCAGGTAGAGGAGGTCAAGGAAGCCGCCGTGGTGGAGGATGAAGCCGAAGTCGATGTTGTCGGCGATGAAATAGTCCAGATGGAACAGGTTCGCGCCGGGGAGATTGGTCAGCATCATACCGATGGCGATGGGGAGCAGAAGCAGAGGCTCAAATTTCTTGACGATGGCCAGGTACACGAGGATGCCTACGATGACGTACATGACCAGAAGCTGCCATGCGGTGGGGTTGAAGGCCCAACCCGAATCGGCCAGATCAAAGAGACCGTGACCCTCGCCCGTAGGGGTGAACAGCACCTTCCAGATACCCGTGCCGGTCAGAAAGTTCAAGAGGCTTTGAATCAAATCGGACATGGATAAACCTTCCTTTCAAATAAATTTGTGTGATAGGAAAGGCTTATCAGTTGAGGGTCAGCAGGACCTCGTCGGTCTTGACGCTGTCGCCGCTCTTGACGTTGACCGAGGCCACGGTGCCGTCTGCGGGAGCGGGGACGTCGTTCTCCATCTTCAGCGCCTCGATGACGCAGACGGGAGAGCCCTTGGTGACCTTATCGCCGGGCTTCACCAGAACCTTCATGACGGTACCCTGGAGGGGAGCCTTGACGGCCACGGCGCCGGCGGGGCCTGCGGGAGCGGCAGGAGCGGCGGCAGGAGCGGGAGCGGCCACGGGGGCAGCGGCGGGAGCAGGTGCAGCCACGGGAGCGGCCACGGGAGCAGGAGCGGCTACGGGAGCGGCGGCACCGCCGATCTCCTCCACAGTTACGTCGTATGCGACACCGTTAACGGTTACGGAAAATCTTTTCATGATATTGATTCCTTTCAAATTATAATGGTTAGTGGTTCCAGGAGGTCTTGCCGTTTTTCTTTTTGAAGGAAACGACGCGGAAGCCTCCGGCGAACTGGGAAGAAAGTGCGGGATCGGAGTCGATATAGGCGGCCACGGCGGCGGTAATGGCGGCCACCAGAGCGCCGTCATCGGCGGGAGCGGGAGCGGCTACGGGAGCGGCTACGGGAGCGGGAGCCTCAGCGGGGGCTTCCTCCTTTTTCTCCTGCTTGTTAGGATCTTTATAGAAGACCTTCTTGAAGATCAGGAGCACCATCCACAGGATGGCCAGAACAAGGAACACCATGCCCACGCCCTGAACGATCATGAGACCGGCCATGCTGAGTCTTTCGGGGGAGAAGGCTCCGCCCAGGTCCTCCTCGGCCTCGGCAGACTCCTGGGGAGCCATGTACTTCTCGGAGAGGGCGATGAAGCCCAGCTCATGGACGTTCATGTCCATCTTCTCGGTGGTGTAGGTATCCAGCACCTTAAGGGCGGAGTTGAGCATGGAGGTTACCGCCTCGCGGTAGGTCTGCTCATCTTCGGGGTGGATGTTGGTGACAGAGGTGAATTCCACAAGGTCGTTGCCCGTGTAGTGGGTAAGCAGGACGGTGGCTTCCGCGCCGTACAGGAGCTTTTGTTGGGCGATGTTGATGACCTGATAGGTCAGCTGGGCCTTCTCGGTGGAGTCGGTCAGCTTGAGCGTAAGGCGAAACAGCGCGCTCTGGCTACCTCCGTCGGCGACCAGATACACCTCGTTGACCTTGGTTTCACTCTTTTTTATGGGCGCAACCAGCCGAACGGCGGAAAAGCCCATTTTGGAGCCATCCAGAGTCAGCTCGTTATTCTGGCCGACGGTGTCGATGACATGATCCCTCAGCCGCGTGTAGCCCGTCGTGCCCTCCATGGACACCTCGCAGGAGGTGACTGTTACAAGAAGGGTGACCAGCATCAGCGCCGCGAGGGTCAGACTGATGATTTTTTTCATGAATATCCTCCGTAGGAATGAAAGATTTCTTCAAGTAATATGGACTATGACAGACGCATCTGTCGTATTTATTGTAATGAAACGGTTTGATTGGTTTCGGGTTCTTCGGGGGTGTAGGTGAATCCGAGGGCGGACAAATCCAGATCGGCGCGTCCAAGAAGCACAGCTGCAGCGGTCAAAAGGCGGTTCATTTCCTCGGTGGCCATCTGACGGTAGTGCTCTTCTCCGCTTCCGTCCTGTTTCATGGTGTTGGTATAGTCGGTGAAGGCGGGGAGGCTGCCGTTATATTCGACGGCGTTGAGGGTACCTGTACCCGTCACCAGCTTGGTACGGCTCCCGTCCTTGTTGACCTCCGAGAAGTCAAAGCCGAAGTGAATCTCCTGACCTCCCTCGGGGATAATAAGGACCATGCTCAGGGTAAAGTCCTTGTCCACGTTCCCACCCTTGGCGTTCATGATACCCGCGAGGTTGAGGCACTGCTTGTCCTGTACGGTCACGGGATAGGCCATAGCCAGATACCCGTAGCCGTCGTAGACGTCCTCGTGATCCTCCAGCCCGTTCAGATATTCGATATAGCGGTCAAATTCGGTGGGCTTCTCGGTCAGGGTGCTCAAGGTATCCTTGACGACGGAAAGTGCACCGCAGGACGGAAGGGTGAAGCACAGTAGCACCCCGATGAGCAACGCTGTCAGCCGCGTACAGAACCGTTGGATCATACCCGTTCCCCCACTTGCTTACAGCGTGGGAACGCCGTGCTTGCGGTCGGGGGTGGTGTCGGCCTTCTCTGCCAGCATATAGAGGGCAGAGGAGAGGCGGGCACGAAGCTCGGCGGCGGGGACGATATCGTCGATGTCACCTGACTCGGCGGCGGCCACGGGGGAGGCGATCGTCTCCATCCACTCGGCCTCCACAGCCTCACGGGGCTTGTCCTCGGTGATCTGATGATTCATGAGGAAGGCCACGGCCACCTCGGGAGCCAGCACCGAAATCACGGTCTCGGGAAGAGCCAGGGCCAGATCGGCACCCAGAGCGCGGGAGCCCAGCAGGGTGAAGGCGGCACCGTAGGCGTTGCCTACCACCACGCTGATCTTGGCGGTAGTAGCGGTGGCGTAGGCCTTGGCCAGCTTGCCGAAGACGGGAGCGGGCTCGCGGGGGGATCCGTTATCCACGCCCACGGAATCCACCAGAGTCACCACGGGAATGGAGAAGGCGTCGCAGAAGGACACCATGCGGGCGGCCTTGCGGGCACCCTTGGGGGTGAGCTTGCCGTCCTCTACAGAGGCGTCGGTGGCGATGACACCGCAGGTGCGGCCGCCAATGGCGCAAAGGGCGGTGGTCAGCTCGGGCGCGAAGGCCTCGTAGAGGTCGATGACCTTGCCGTTATCGGCCAGAGCCTTGACCAGAGCCAGACCCGTCAGCTCGTCGGCGGGGACGGGACGGGCGGGATCATCGGTAGGCTCCACGTCGGCCACGTCGCGGTTATTGCGGGGCAGAAGCATGATGAGATCACGGACGGCCAGCACGGCGGTGGCGTCGTTTTCACAGTTGATAGCGGAAAGCCCGCAGCCCTCGGCATAGGAGGTCTTATCCTCCCCCTTGGCGGAGCCGCTGTGGAAGGCGATCTCAGAGACCGACTTCACGGTGACCGTCACGTCGAACATGGTGGCGATAACCGAAGCCATGCCCGTGCAAACACCCTGGATCAGGGCGATCTGGGGGATGATACCCGAGGCGGAGGAGACACACTTCATGACTCTGCCGTAGGCGGTCAGAGCGGGAGCGCCGTCGTACACCACGGCACCTGCGGAGTCAAACACGCCGATGACGGGAGCACCCACGCGGATGGCCTGCTCGTACAGCTTTTCGATCTTGTCGGCGCCCACCTCGTCCAGAGCGCCTGCCTTACGGTCGCTGTCCTGCACGAAAGCGAAGGCCAGCTTGCCGTTCACCGAGCCGTAGCCCGTCAGAACAGCGTCATAGGGCTGATCCTCACCCTTTCGACGCACGAAAGCGCCCGTTTCCACGAAGGTTCCGGCATCAAACAGAGCGAGCATCTCAGCACGCCCCTTGGTTTCCTGCTTTTCAAAACTCAACATTGAACCTCTACCAAATTCCTTTCAGTAAACCTGCATTTTTGAGAAAAACATTCTTTCCCAAATTACCATAATTATACAACAAAACGGGCAAAGAGTCAACCGAGTGGGGCGGGATTAAATGTAAATAAAATGTGAAGAAAAGATTGCACACTACTTTTCAGAAAAAAAGAACGCCATATGGAAACGGCGTTCTTATGAATGAATCCTATCAGCGGCAGGAGTCGATCAGCCTTTGGGCGTTGCCTCCAAGTATACCGTCGGTGATCTCCTCGGAGAGTCCCAGACTGCGGACGAAGGCGATCTCGGCGGCGGGATCCGACCAGGGGGTGTCGGTGGCGAAGAGCACACGGGCTGGATCGTGCTTGCGGAGAATGTCGGCGCATATGGCTCCCCACTCGGTGGATCTGGCGCGACGCACAGCACAGAGAGAGGTATCCAGCCAGACGGGGGCACCGCAGAGCTTGTCCAGTACTTCCCTTTCACGGTCAAAGCCGCCCGCGTGGGCGATCACCAGCTTGAGGGCGGGGTGGCAGTCCATGACACGGAGCACCATATCGGGGGTGCAATGGACGTGGTCGGGCTCCACGGGATCAAAGCCCGCGTGGGTAATGACGAACAGGTTGCGCTCCTCGCAGGCCTTGAAAACAGGCGTAAAGGCAGCGGAATCGATCTCCACCTTCATGTAGTCGGGATGAATCTTGATACCGGGAATCCCCGCGGCCTTCAGGCGGTCCAGCTCCGTTGTGATCTCCTCAGCCGTAGCCTCGG
>JAFQOC010000164.1 GCA_017420845.1 Clostridia bacterium | reverse complement strand
TTTTTCTCCAGACGCTGGTAGTAATCCAAGCGGTGCTTCAGCCAGCTCTGTCGCCAGGCATCCGGCTCACGAAGCGCCAGTTTCGGGTACGCCCGCTCACGGTGAGGGACACCGAAAAGCGCCCGTCCTCGGGGTGAGGCAGGATGAATTCCAGGGTCTCCTCCCCCTTGTCGTTGGTGTCGCTGACGGTGCGGGGGCGGTCATCGCGGGGGAAGCGAGGGGTGAAGACGCGGGTCAGGAGGGCGGCGTATTCGGGGAGGGTGAATTGTGGCATGGCAGGCTCCTAAAAATAGTGAAGAGTGAAGTGCCGCAAGCGGCGTGAAGAGTGGCGGAAACATTTCGCCTTTGGCGAAATGTGATTTTATGGTAAGGGGAGGCGGGGGTGTGACGGGAGGTGGGGTTCCCCCGGAGGTTTAACGGCGGGGAGGGTGAAAATTTTCTTCGCAACCTCTTGCAATATCGGGGATTCTATGGTACAATTATAAATGATTCCGCACCAAAATGCAAGAGCAAATTGTAAATTCGGAGGTTCCTATGGAGCAAATCTATACCATACCCGTAAACGAAGCCTTTGAGGCCTCCCGTGACGATGCCACCTGCGGCTGTCCCATGTGCGCCATCTACCGCAAGCTGGAGGAGAACGAGCTGGATCTCATCCTCGGCGCCTCCATGATGGAACCCGATGTCCGCATCAAGACCAATGAGCAGGGCTTCTGTCGCCTCCATTACGATCTCATGTTCGTCCGCAAGAACCGCCTGGGCATGGCCCTGACCCTGGAGAGCCATCTGAAGGAATTACAGGAGGATATCAAGGACGGCGGTATCTTCGGTGCCCCCGGGTCAAAGCCCGTCAAGCGCATAGCCGAGTTGGAGCAGTCCTGCTACGTCTGCAAGCGCATCCAGTACCACTTCGAGCATATGGCCGAGTGCGTGGTCTACCTCTGGGACGCCGACGAGGATTTCGGCCCCAAGCTCCGCGCCCAGCCCTACTTCTGCATCCCCCACTACAAAAAGCTGTTGGAATACGGTCAGAAGCGGCTGAATAAGAAGAAGCTGGCCCAGTTCGCGGGCGAGGTGGGCAAGGTGGTCAACGACTACATGACCACCCTCACCGAGGACGTGAGCTGGTTCTGCAAGAAGTTCGACTACCGCTACGACCAAGAGCCGTGGTACAACTCCAAGGATGCCGTGGAGCGAGCCATCAAGTTCATCCGATCCGACATCCACAATAAGTAAGGAGCGGGGAAGCATCCTATGAACTATCTCCTGCTGTTCCTGACCGCCCTGTTCATCGTCTTCCAGAAGGTCATACAGGATCGCTACAACGCCAAGTGCCGGTCGGGCGTGTTCTTCTTCAGCGGCATGATCTCCTTCTTCGCCATGTGCTTCTTCATGGCGGTCAACCGAGACTGGACCTGGTCGAATGAGCTGATCGTCCCCGCGGTGTCCTTTGGCTTGTCCTACGCCGCCGCCACCGTTTTCGTGGTGCTGGCTATCAAGTGCGGGTCTCTGGCCAAGACTACTCTGATCACGTCCTACTCCCTGCTGGTTCCTGCCTTCGCGGGGCTGGTCATCCTCCGCGAGCCCATCGGCATCCCCATGATCGCAGGCATGATCCTGTTGGTTTTGTCCTTGTGGCTCACCAACCATCGCAAGAAGACCTCTGACGCTCCCCGGGAAAAGTTCTCTCTCAAATGGCTGGTCTTCGTCCTTTTGGGCTTTGTGGGCAACGGTATGTGCTCCACGGTGCAAAAGCTGGCTCCTCACTATCTGGGTGCCGACGTCAATCTGACGCTTTCCACCATCGTTGCCCTGGGACTCTCCACCGTCGTGCTGATCGCCGCCTCCTTCCTCACAAAGGAGACCGATCTGAAAACCACCCTTCGGGTGGGCGGTCCCCTGTCCCTCTTCTGCGGACTCTTTAACGGCGCGGTCAACTACCTCGCCATCTACCTCAATCAGTTCATCCCCGCCTCCGTCATGTTCCCCGTCCTCTCGGCGGGGGAGCTCATCCTCGTCGTTCCCTACGCCCTGCTGGTGCGCCGCGAGCGCTTCAACGCCAAGCAGTGGGCGGGATTCGCGGTGGGGGTGGTGTCGGTGGTGCTGTTGAACCTGTAGATTGCAGTTTATCGTTCCGATAAACTGCAATAGTGAAATACGCCTTACGGCGTGTGAAATGCCTTCGGCGTGAAATACGCGCGTCGCGCGTGTGAAATTCGCCCGTTGGGCGAGTTGCGGAAAGAAACCCTACGGGTTTCTATTAAATATTACATAAAATGTAATGGACAGAACCGAAGGTTCTGCACCTCAACTTGCCCGAAGGGCAAAT
>JAFQOC010000163.1 GCA_017420845.1 Clostridia bacterium | reverse complement strand
CCACAGTGTCCTTATCGGTGCCCCGCAGACCGTTGACAAATTCCGCTTTCTTGCCCAGCCGGTTCATGGTGTCGCTGATCTCGGGGCCGCCGCCGTGGACGAGGACCACCTTGACGCCGATGAGCCAGAGCAGGGCGATGTCCTCCATGACCTGCTGCTTGAGTCCCTCGTCGATCATGGCGTTGCCGCCGTACTTGACCACCACGGTCTTGCCCACGTACTGCTTGATATAGGGGAGCGCCTGGGTCAGCACCTCGGCGCGCTGGAAGTTGGTGAATTGAAGGTTATCCATGATGTAACTCCTTGGGATGTTTTGGGGATCAGGGGGTAGGCTCAACCGCAAACAGGGCGGTCCTATGCTTGTCCAAAGTAAATCGGACAGTATCTGTGGTCTGTTCTTCCACATCCGTGCCGAACAGAGGGATGACACGGCAGGTCTTGGGAAGTGTGATGAACTTCTCCCCAGCCTTGGCGGCGTGGAGACCTACGTAGCCGTTGCCCACGTAGACCACGTCGCCAGCGGGGGTATAGGCGTGGACTCCGCTTTGGTCGCAGAAATCGCGGATCTCGGCGACGGTCAAGACGGGATGGGAGGGGGTAGCGGTAAGGTAGGGAATACCCCGCTCACGGCAGAGGGTCATGGCACACTTGCCCGCATCGGAGGGGGCGGGAAACGGGAAGATGACGGCCTTATAGCGGTGGAGGATGGCTTCCGCGTCCTCGCAGGCGCAGAGGTCGTAGGGAATGCCCGTGTTGCCCAAGGCCATGCGGGTGTAGGGAAGGCTGTTCATGAGGGGGGAGTGGTCGAGGAGGCTTGCGTAGCTCCGCTCGTCGGCCAGTACCGCCACCTCGGGAGTGAGGGTGGTTCCCTTTTCGCGGTAGAGGTCACCGTCGCAAATGGCCTTCATGGCGGTCAGCTCCTCCATGAGGAGGGGGGCGCGGTACCAGCCGCCCCACATATCGAACCACCAGATGGCCGAGCCGCGGGTGATCTGATGGGCGAAGCATTTGCGAAGCGCCTCGCGGGACAGCTCCGCCGTGGGAGGCCCCGCCCAGACCGAGGTACCGTTATCCAGGCGGTAGAGGCCGTCGGGGTATTCTCCGGGGCGGACGTTCTGGATGGCCTCTGTGAGGTGGGTGCGGATGTCGCACTCGATGAAGGAGAGCTTGCCGTGGAGTTTTACCGAATCCACGGGGATCATATCGGCCCAGTCCATACCGAAGGCGCGGTTTTCGAGGTAGGCGTTGGGGGAGGAGAAAAAGTCGATATAAGGGGAGTTCAGCAGACGGCGCAGGGCGTGGGAGCCGAAGAGCACCTTGCCGTTGGATTCCATGGTGTAGCCGTAGAACACCCCCACGATCTGTTCGCCGTTCACAGCCTCCTTGAGGGTACGGGCAAAGTGTTCGACGGTCTCCGCCACGGCGAGATTGGAGAACAGGGCGTAGCGGCGGGCGTTCTCGGAGGTCTGGAGGGGGGAGCCGCGGTCGGCGTAGTCCTCGGGGGTGGGGAGGGTGCCGTTCTCTTCACCGTACTGCTCTCGGAGCCAATGGCGGTAAGGCTCGTAGGCCGCATGGCCAAGACTTCCGCCAAGATCATGGTGGAACCACTCCTGGGTCTGTCCGCCGCAGAGCTGCCAGCCGCCGACGCGGTTGGCGTAGTCGGCCTTGCGGATATGCTCCACCGTCCGACGCAGGAGCTCCGCGCCGTCGTGGCGAAAGGCATCCGAGAAGAGGACCTCGCGGCGGCCGCCCTTGGGGGTGGGGATCACGTCATCGGGATGAGCGTCCACCCAGCTTTTCGGCATACTGACGTAGATGCGGGGAAAGATCACGGCGTCGGGACAGGCGGCGAGGATGGCGCGAACTGCGGTCTCGAACTCGCTGAAGTCGGGGGCAGCGGGATCCTCAAAGGCCCCCACGCGGAAGGGTGTGAAGCCCGTGAAGCTGTTGATGGGCAGGGAGGTAAAGGAGAGATTGACGAAGAAGATACGGTAGCCCGCGCCCGCGAAGGCCGCGGCGTCGCTTCTCTCCTCGAAGTAGGTGGTGTAGGCCATGGGGGTGGCGGGGTGATCGTCCAGATACAGGGTGGGACGGTCACCGATCACGCGGATCTCGCTTGAGAGCATGGGAACACCTCCTTTGGGGTTGGCTTGGAGCCGAAGGATGGGAAGGGCTTTTCGCGGTCTGCCCTCTCACCCGCCTTCGGCGGGAGCTCTCCCAGAGGGAGAGCCTTGGGAAATATCGTCACCTTACAGGCTCCCCCTCAGGGGGAGCTGTCGCGGAGCGACTGAGAGGGCGTTTCTCTGGCAGTCATCCCCGCTTTTCATATGTACGGCGGAAGGTTCCCCGATCTCCGCAAGGAGTGACGGTCGCTCCGACCGTCAAGGGGATCCTTCTTGCACTTGTGACGCAAAGCGTCTCAAGTGCGGTAGTCCCCGTTGATCTTTACGTACTCATAGGTCAGATCGCATCCCCACGCGGTGGCCTCTGCCTCACCGTCGGAGAGGGTGACCTTGACGGTGATCTCGTCCTCCAGAAGGATCTCCTTGGCGATCTCCTCGGAGAAGTCCACACCCGCGCCGTTCTTACAGACCAGGATGTCGCCCTTGCGAGAGGAGAAGACCACGTCGATGCCGTTCACGTCGGTTTCCACGCCGCTGTAGCCGATGGCGCAGAGGACGCGGCCCCAGTTGGCGTCGGCGCCAAAGATGGCGGCCTTCATGAGGGAGGAGCAGATAACCGACTTGGCGATCTTCCGCGCGGACTCCAGGTCCTTACCGCCCTTGACCTCGCACTCAAAGAGACGGGTCGCGCCCTCGCCGTCAGCGGCGATGCAGCGGCAGAGGTAGACGGTCAGGGTGTTCAGGGCCTTCATGAAGGCGTTGAAGTCCTCGCCCTCGGAAGTGATGAGGTCATTCCCTGCCTGACCGTTGGCCATGAGGGTGACCATATCGTTGGTGGAGGTGTCGCCGTCCACGCTGACCATGTTGAAGGTGGCCTGAATATCGGTGGACAGGGCCTTTTGCAGCATAGCGGGAGCGACGGCACAGTCGGTGGTGATGAAGACCAGCATGGTGGCCATGTTGGGGTGGATCATGCCCGAGCCCTTGGCGATACCGCCCATGCGGCAGGTCTTACCGCCAACAGAAAACTCCAGGGCGATCTCCTTGACCTTGGTGTCGGTGGTCATGATGCCGTGGGCGGCGTCCAGAGAGCCATCCTTGTTCAGTCCTGCCACCAGGGCGGGAATGCCGTTTGCGATGGGGGTGATGTCCAGGGTCTGGCCGATGACACCGGTGGAGGCTACCACCACGTCGGCGGGGCTTACGTGCAGAGCCTCGCCCAGAAGGTCGGACATCTGCTCGGCGATCTCGATGCCGTTTGCGTTACAGGTGTTGGCGTTGCCGCTGTTGCAGATCACGGCTTGAGCGTAGCCGTCGGCGATGTGGTTCTTGGTGACGGTCAGGGGGGCGCCCTTGACGCGGTTGGTGGTGTAGACGCAGGCGGTGGCGGCACGGGTGTCGGAGTAGATCACCGACAGGTCGTGCTTGGTCTTATTCTTGCGGATACCGCAATGAATGCCGTTGGCGGTAAAGCCCTGCGCGGCGCAGACACCGCCGGGAATACGGGTGATGGTAGACATGGTTTTCTCCTATATTTGAAACGAATAATTATACAATCAGGTTGGAGGTGGGCTCGGCACCCAAAAGGATGTTGAGGCACTCCACGGCGGCACCGCTGGCACCCTTGCCCAGGTTGTCGT
>JAFQOC010000162.1 GCA_017420845.1 Clostridia bacterium | reverse complement strand
TGACAGCCCATGATCTGCTCCAGCGCCACGAAGGCCGCGTCGATGGGGCCGTCCCCCATGGAGATGCCCTGGAGCTGCTCCCCCTTCTTGTCCAGCACGATCTGGGCAGAGGCGGCAAGGGCGTTTCCTCCCGAGCTGTTGACCATGTAGCTGACCAGGGTGTAGGTGGGGGGCACCTGCATGGCCACACCTGAGATGATGGCCTCCAGCTCCTTGGCACCCACGTTCTTTTTGGCGGCTACGCGAATAAACTCGTTGTAAACCGCCTCGATATCCTCCTCGGACAAGTCGTAACCCAGCTTGGCCACGGCGGCGGTCACGGCATTCTTGTCGTCCTGAGCGTCCAGGGTGAAGCCGCTCTCGGCGGAGGAAGCAATATTTACCGAAGCTCCCTTGTCAATGCCCTTCCCCGCTACTATGCGGGAGATCTGGCGAAGGATGCGATGATACTCGGTGAGCTGGAGCCCGGCGGAGAAGCCGTAGTGGTTACCGCAGTTGCGGATGATACCGCAGAAATCCTCCAAAGACACGCAAGCGCCCTCCACGGCGGTCTTGACGGTGTCGGCACCGCTACGGACGGCCAGAATGGCGGCGGCGGCAGCCATGGCGTTCTTGTCGTCGCAGGAGACCCCCACGGGGACGGTCACGGTGTCCATGACCCCCTTGACAAAGGAAGCGAATTCATCGGGCATCTTCTCGCCGGTGCTGTCGCAGACGGTAACGGCGGTAGCCCCCGCCTCCACAGCGGCAGTGAGGACGGCGGTCAGGAAGGCGGGCTCGGCGCGGGTGGCGTCCACGGCGCAAAGCTCCACGTCAGAGCAGACAGCCTTGGCGCGGGCCACGGTAGCAAAAACCCACTCGATCATCTTGGGAGGCTTCTTATGAGCGCCGTACTCCATGCCCACAGGAGACACAGGCACCTCCACGCGGAGGCGGGGGTGTTTGGCGGCGGAGATCGCCTGTACAGCGTGGTCGAAGCTCTCAGAGGTCATGCCCACGCAGACCGACAGGACACTTGCCCCCGAAAAGGAGGAGGCGGTGCGGACGAATAGGATATCCGTCTTGGGGTTGTCGATAGCGGGCAGCTCGATGACGTCTACCTTCAGCTTTTCCAGCTGACGGCAGATCTCGATCTTTTCCTTGAAGCTGAAGGTGCAGTTTTCTCTGCACAGGGTACGGTCGGCGATTCTCATGGGAATCCTCCTTATAGTTGGAATTATCAGCAGAAAAACAAAAACCCCGAATGTACAAACGTACATCCGAGGACGAAATTCATTCGCGGTACCACCTCGGTTATCTCCAAGCGAGATCACCTTATCGGAGCCCATCAGCTCCTCTGTCTTGTAACGGGACAAACCGGAGAGACTTACTGCACACGGGTTGGGTCTCTCTGCTCGGGAACGAGACTTGCTTCACCCTCTCTATCGGCTCACACCAACCGCCGACTCTCTGAAAGCAGGACAGGTAAAGAATAATTCCTTCATTGCATTTCTGTGATGTGGTGTATTATAGCACAGTTTTTTGGGTTTGTCAATATCTTTTCGCATCTTTTTTTGAAAAAAACATAGAAACGAAAGGAGCTTCAAATTGCCGTGTAACTATTCAGTCAACTTTCAAACTGGGGTTATCGGTGCGTTGGGTTGCATTTTTTAAGGGGGTGATGGGGGGCGGTGTCAAAGGGGCTTCGCCCCCGGAACCCCCTTGCATATCCGCAATTCAACGCACCGATAAACCCAAATGTAACTATTCAGCCGATATGTAAATTGCAGTTTATCAGGGTGAGGCCACCCACGTTCCCTCTACGGCAACGATGGGGGTCAAGGGGGC
>JAFQOC010000161.1 GCA_017420845.1 Clostridia bacterium | reverse complement strand
TCTCATCTTCCACAACTTCAAGGAGGACCCCGAGCGCTTCCGTGAGGTCTACGAGCGGGCCTATGCCGATTTCGGCCACCACCCCGCCACCCTGGGCTTTTTCATCGGTGACGAGCCCCTCCACCCCGCCGAGTTCAAGGCCTGCGTGAGAGCCTACCAGATCATGCGGGAGGTCTCCCCCGAGCTGACCCCTCTCCTCAACTTCAATCCCTACTGGCTGGGCATCGAGACCGACTTTCTGGGCGGCCAGAGGTTCGAGGACTGGCTGGACAACTTCATCGACGCCTCGGGCTGTCCCCTCATCTGCTACGATTGCTACTGGCAAATGAACCCCGAGGAGGAGGGCACCAACTCTTACTTCCTAAATCTCAATAAATACACCTCCGCGGGCAAGCGCAAGGGGGTCAAGGTCTGGAATACCCTCCTTTCCGTGGGTCACTTCCGCTACCGTGTCCCCTCGGAGGACGATCTCCGCTGGCAGCTCTCCACCACCGTGGCCAGCGGCTGTGACGGTATTCTGTGGTTCTACTACTACGGAAACAACAACGGCAACAACTACCGCGGCGCCCCCATCGACGAGCTGGGTGAGGAGTCCGAGACCTATACCCGTATGCGCCGTGTCCAACAGATCTTCCACCGCCGCTACGGTGAGATGGTCACAAGACTCAAGCACGGCAAGACCTGGCACTTCCAGAAGGCCTACGGCGACTATCCCCTGTACATGACCTACGAGATCCCCCGTCTCCGCAAGATGGAGAGCGCCCACGGCATCCCCGGCATCGTCAGCACCTTCTACGACGAAAACGGCGAGCAGTACCTCTGCCTCTGCAACAACTCCCCCTTCGAGTCGGGGCTGTTCTCCTTTATCTTCGATCCCGGTGTCACCTCCTGCACCCGCTACTGGGACAACGGCCGCGAGATCGATTTCAAAGTCTCCCACCACGACGCTGTCTACCAGGAGCATCCCTCCTTCACCAAGATCGGCGTCTACCTCGCCCCCGGCCAGATGGAGATCTTCAAGGTGGGCTTTGAGGACAAGGCATGACCGAGATCACCTTCCGCTACCTCCAAAAGCCACCCTCCCCCGCCCTGCTGGAGGAGATCTTTACCATCCTTGCCGCCAATATGCGGGTCATCGCCCCCACGGGACTGACCTATGAGGAGGATCGGGCGCAGTGGCTCTCCTGCGTTCCCTCCGCGCTGGAAAAGGAGGCGCGGCAGATGATCCTGATCTATGACCGAGACGAATTGATCGGCTTTTTCCAGTACTACGTCACCGCCGACCGCGCCGTCTTCATGATGGAGGAGATCCAATTCAAGGAGGCCTACCGCGGAAGCGGGCTGTTCGGGGATCTGTACCGCTTTCTGATCCCGCGGCTTCCTCATGACATTCAGGCCGTAGAGGCCTACGCCGACAAGCGCAACGTCAAATCCCTGTCTGTTCTGGGGCATTTGGGATTAACGGTCATTGGGGAGAACAAAAACGGCATCAGCTATCACCTCCGCGGAGATTTTGCCTTGCTGCGGGAAAAATACGGAAATATTTGATTTTTTCAAAAAATCTGTAAGATTTCCCCCTCAAAACGTGTCTATATAGATAGGGGCACGCATAGAAAACGGGTGTCGCCGAGGCGACACCCGTTTTCTATTCAGATATTCCGCAGGGCAAAGACCACCCGCGGCAGATTGGTAAAGCGCCTGAGATTCTCCGCCGTGGAGGACTTTTGGGGCACGCGGACCAGGATCTCCATGCCCACGTGAGGAGGGGTACCACTGCGGGGCGGCGTTACCTGGGCCTCCAGGAGACCGTATTCGGTGCGTAGCATCTCCAGCATGGGCGCTACGGCGTCCACGTTCTCCAGCTCCAGGTAAATGGCCATACGCTGGCGCTTGCGGTTCATGAATTGCTCCACGCTGGTGATGAGGGTGAAGGTCAGCATGGCGGCGATGACCGTCATGAAGGCGCCCACGTAGAAGCCAATGCCTACGGCCAGACCGATGGAGGCGGCCGTCCAGAGTCCCGCCGCCGTAGTCAGCCCCGTGATACGGGAGCCGCCCCCGCGGAGGAGAATGGTGCCCGCGCCCAAAAAGCCCACGCCGCTGATGACCTGGGCGCCAACCCGCATGGGGTCGGAGTCAATGCCCAGCTCAGAGACCGTGAACATACCGATCATGGCGGCCAGAGCCGCCCCCAACGCCACCATCATGTGGGTACGCATACCCGCGGCGCGGCCGTGAAACTCTCGCTCAAGGCCCACCAGCGCTCCCGCCACGGCGGCGAGAAGGACGCGGATGACCACAGTCACGGCGTTGAAGTCAGTCAGAAAATCCAGAATTTCGTTCATTACGTATCCTTTCCATCCGTATGTATTATCAAACCTCGGTAAAGACCGAGTTACTCGCAGGGTCCGCTCGGTAGAGGATCACCTCGGAGGCCTGGGTGCGCTTGCCTCCCTCCTCCACACGGTTCATGTGCTGAGAAAAAGCGTAGGTGCCGTTTCCGAAGGCGTAAACACCCGTCTGCCCCAGGCCAAACCAACAGCCCCCCGTCTCACTGACGGCGGGGGTAGGTCTTGCGGCGGCCAGAAGCAGCCCCCGCTCCCCGTCCCGCCCCATCAGCTCACTCTCCACAGGTGCTATAGCCGCGTCAATAAAGAACAGGGGATAATTGGTAAAGCTCTCCTTCTTTCCCGTATACACCGCCACCAGGTAGGTGCGGGTGAAGGGATCGTATTCCAGATTCTGCACCCCGTAGGTGGTATTGCCCGTGTGGAAGAAGTACCGCGCCTCACAGGGATAGCCGTTGTGATGGGGGGCGGCCTGGGTCAGAGGCTTTCCCAACTCGTCGATCATGGCAGGATCGTATTGCAGAATGACCTGGTGGTCGTTATCCTCCCGCTCCACGTCGCTGTACACGCCGTAGCAGACCGTGATTTTCTTTTCGGAGTCGGGAGCCGCGCCGAACACGGGGCCGTATGCGGTGCCGTCGATGCCGCTGCAGCCGTAGCGGTGGGGCTTGCCCGAGACCTCGTCGGTCTCGGAATAGTCCTTCACCACGTCGGGCAGATACAGAGCGGTCATGACCGATCGGCCGTCAGCGTCGGTGATCTCGGCGTCCATATTCATAGAGGTGATGGCGTCGCAGTCAAAGGACACCAGATAAAAGGCGTCCTCCTCGGCCAGCTCCTTGCCCGTGCGGCTGACGATGCCCCGCCCGATGGCGTCGTGCTTCAGCTCCAGAGAGCCGTACACCCGACGGCGGTCGGGGTCGAAGGTAATGCACCCCAGATGTCCCACGATGTTGCACACACTCCCTACGGGGTTGCCCGCGAGATCGGTTTTCAGCAGAATGGTGGTAAAGGAAAAGTAGATAAACCCGCCCGCCTCGTCGATGGCGATGCCCTGGACGTGCCCCTCGGGGTGGTAGCCGCTGTGGATACGGCGGGGGAAGGTAGTGGAAGTATATGTTTGATTTGACATGGTTGTGAATCCTTTCAAATTGCAGATTATCGGTGAGTTTGAACATTCACGTTCCGCTCGCATCTTGGCGGGGGTGCAGGGGGCGAAGCCC
>JAFQOC010000160.1 GCA_017420845.1 Clostridia bacterium | reverse complement strand
GGTAAAGACGTTGGAGCAAGAAGAGGAGAAATCGAAGTACAGGGTATCGAAGATCATATCCAGCACTTCCTTGGACTCGGGATCCTGCATGTAGCGCTCGGACAGAGCGGTCTCGTAGTAGGCGGGACGTACCAGCTTGTAGCTGTGGTAGGCCATGGCCTCCAGTACAGCGGCCAGCATTTCCTGACGGTCCTCGTCGCCGACAACGGCGGAGATACCGAAGCAGGACACCTGATCCTGCACGTAGGAGTAGTAGCTCTGTTGGTTGGTATCGAACTTAGGCATGGGAGCGATACCGTAGGACAGGGCGGCCAGCGCGTCGTAGTTGGTCTCCATCTTGAGGAACATGGTGGTGGCCATCAGGGCGTTGTTGGCGGTGAAATGATCAATGATGAAGTTGTAAGGAACGTCATCGTTGGCCGCACCCTTGTAGATGTAGGTGGACTCGTTCTGGTAGATCAGGTGGAGCTTATCGCAGAGATCCGACAGGTTGGAGATGGCGGCGGCGTTATAGATCATGTCGCCGGTTTCGGGATCCTTGGTGATCATGTGGATGTTGGCAGCCACCATGTAGGGGTCAACCGAGATGGTGTCACCGGTAACGAAGCCGTAGAAGTCGCCGTCGGAGGCCTTGGAGTCGCCGTCCTTGTCCACGTAGTGATCCTTGACGATGGAGTACTGGTAATCCAGCGTCCACTCACCGGCCTTCACGGTCTCGTAGAGATCGGGAATCTTGTTATCGTTGAACAGGGTCTTGTTATACAGCGTCAGGAACATGAAGCGGAACATGGAGATGGCGATGGGGCCGGAGGCGAGGAACTGCATCTCGGCGTCGGTAAAGGTCACCATGTCGTTATAGCCCTGAGTCCAGTAGTGCTTGTCGGTGTTGATGTTCTCCAGCGTATTCAGATTGACGTACTTACCCTCCATAGCGGGCTGAACGGCCATGTAGGTACCGTTGACCACCAAATCGTAGTCACCCTGACCGCCCTGAATGTCCAGAGTCTGAGAATTGGCTACCTGCGAAGCGTCGTCCTCGGGATAGAACTCGAAGGTCACCTTCAGCATTTCCTGTACGGCCAGATTGCGCTCGTACACGGCATCGGACACCACGCCCAGGCCCAGTTTCTCACTGACCAGCTCGTCACCCTTGTTGTTGACGTCGGCATACAGAATACCGATGGTTTCGCCCTTGTAGTCCAGATTGGAGGGCAGATCACAGGTAAAGTTGGGATCCGCGGTCTCCTGCTCGTTGACCGTGCCCTGATCCTTGGTATCGTCACCCGAGGGGCCATCATCACCGGTGGCGCAGGCGACCAGGCTCAGCATCATCAGAGCGGCCAGAAGCAAGCAAAGAAGCTTCTTCATAATGTTTCTCCTTTTCTTAATCGTTCATCTTGTGGCAGGACGTACCCGTCCATCCATCTTTATTATACTGGTTTGGAAGGATAATGTCAAGAGGGAAAGAAAAAATGGTCAAAAAAATATCTCTTCCCATCCTTACAGGATCGCCTCCAGCGCCCGGATATCCTCCTCGGTGGTGGCCCAGCTGGTGGCAAAGCGCACAACCGTATGCTCCGCGTCGGGCTTCTCCCAGAAGCTCAGCACGCACCCCCGCTCCAGCTCAGCCTTGCGGGTATCCGTCAGGGTAATGAAGATCTGGTTGGTGGTAGTTTCCATGAAGAACTTGTAGCCCTTTTCTCGGAAGATGGAGCGCATGAGCTCGGCCATCTCAATGGCGTGGCGGCTGATCTTCATGTAAAGGTCGTCGGTAAAGAGGGTATCGAACTGAACCCCCAGAAGTCGGCCCTTGGCCACCAGAGCACCGTGCTGCTTGATGATAGACAGGAAATGCCCGGGAGCCTTGCGACGGGCAAAGACCACCGCCTCCCCGCAGAGGGCGCCCACCTTGGTGCCGCCGATGTAGAACACGTCGCAGAGGTCGCAGAGGTCGTGCAGGGTCACGTCGGTATCGGGGGCGGCCAGACCGTACCCCAGCCGCGCGCCGTCCAGGAACAGGGGGATCTCATACTCGTCGCAGACGGCGCGGATGGCGGTCAGCTCCTCCTTAGTGTAGAGGGTGCCGTACTCGGTGGGGTGGGAAATATACACTGCCCCGGGGCGAACGATATGCTCGGCGGACTCGTCTTCGTGGTAGGTCACCAGGTACGCCTTGAGATCGGCGGCCTTCATCTTCCCCGCGTACTGGGGGATGGTCAGCACCTTGTGCCCCGTGAACTCGATGGCTCCCGCCTCATGGGCGGCGATGTGTCCCGTCACGGCGGCCACCACACCCTCGTAGCTTGCGAGCAGGGTGTCGATGACGATCTGATTGGTCTGGGTCCCGCCCGTGAGGAACCACACGTCGGCCTCGGGGTAGCCGCAGGCGGCCTTGATCTTCTCGCGGGCGGAGGCGGTGTACTCGTCGGAGCCGTAGCCCGCCTGCTTGACGAGGTTGGTCTCTATGAAACGCTGCAGGATGGCGGGATGGGCACCCTCCACGTAGTCGCTGGCAAAGGAAAGCATAGTATATGGCCTCTCTTTCGGTGAGTTGATTGCAATTCATGTTATTATAGCATAAAAATGCGATTCTGGCAAGGGATTTTGCAAAGAAACTTGACAGACTTCCGCTTTTCTGCTATACTTACCCTATCCCCCCGAAAGGAGTCCCCCATGCCCTCCCCCAGCCTCTTCGTCACCGTCCTGCGTGTCCTGCTCTTCCTCGCTGCCCCCACCTGCCTCGGCCTCGCGGGGCTGTTCTTCTGGGTGCAGTTCACCTTCTCCCGCCGCCCCAAGAGCACCGCCAAGACCGCGGGGATTTTGCGGGAGACCGACTATAAGCAGAACGTCACCGTAGGCATCCGGCGCAGAATGTTCTTCAAGCACTACACCAAGGCACGCTACGTCTACACCGTAAACGGCGTGGAGTATTCTCTCCGCGGCGAGCACCCAGGCACCAAGCGGCAGACCCCCAGGTTCGTGCCCGTGGTCTATATCAAGCGCTTCCCCCGCTTCGCCTACATATACGAGATCATCGGCGGCTTCGGGGATATCCTGTACGGGTTGTGGGGACTCGTTTTTCTGGCCGTGGGCCTGTCCCTC
>JAFQOC010000159.1 GCA_017420845.1 Clostridia bacterium | reverse complement strand
GGGGCTCACAGCCGGGATTATCCGAGGTGAGGATGCAGAGGTCACAGCGATGGGCGGCGGCCTCGGCCAGATCCCGTCTTCGCTCCTTGGTGCGGCCTCCCACGGATCCGAATAGGCAAATGAGCCGACGGGGGCTGTAGTCTGCCAGGGCATCCAAAACGGCGGTGAGGCTGGCGCGGTTGTGGGCGTAGTCGATGACAAAGGTCACGTCGGGCATGGCAGGGTGAGTTACGGTTTCAAAGCGGCCCCCCACTACGGCTGTGGCTAAGGAGGCGGCCGCGGCCTCGGGGGAGACGTCGAATCGCTCGCAGACCACGGTCAGAGCCGCCAGAGCGTTCTGCAGATTGTAGATACCGGGGAGGGGAAGAAACCACTCTGCCCGGATGGGGCATCCCTTCCGAAGAGCGGAGAAGGTCACGCCCATACGTCCGTTTCGGACGGCCGCCTGCATATCCACGGCACGCCACGCGGCATCGGTGGAATCTTCCGTGGCGTACAGGTAAAGAGGGGCGTTGATGCCTTCTGTCATGTAGGGGACGTGGGGATCGTCGGCGCAGGCCACCACGGCTTCGGTGGGATAGTCGGTAAACAGTTTCCGTTTGGAATCCCGGTAGTGCTCGAAGTCGGGATGCTCCACGCCGCCGATGTGGTCCCGGGATAGATTGGTGAAGAGCACCGTATCAAAGATCAGTCCCCGGGTTCTTCCCATCCACAGGGCCTGAGAGGAGATTTCCATGACGCAGGTATTGATTCCCTCGTCCAGCATGTACCGCAAGAAGCGATAGATCTCGGCGCTCTCAGGGGTGGAATTGACGGTCTGATGGTGGGTACGGCCATAGTCCACGCCGTTGGTGCCGATGTATCCCGTTGGAATATCCGCATTCTCCAGGAGGGAACGGATGAGGAGGGCGGTGGTGGTCTTTCCCTTGGTGCCCGTGAGACCAATGAGGCGCATGGACCGCTCGGGGTGGCCGTAGAATTCTGCCGAGCAATCAGCCAGGGCTACACGGGTATCGGGGACGGTGAGACAGAGAGCGTCCTCGGGGAGCTCCAGTTGACGCTCCGCCACGAAAATACGGCATCCGTTGCGGTAGGCAGAGCCGGCGTAGCCGTGACCGTCGGCAGTTTTACCCACCAGACAGAAGAAGATCGCGTCTTCCGTAGCCAGACGGGAGTCGTAGCGCAGGGCAGAGAGAGGCTTGTCCATATAGGCCTTCAGAAGACGCTCCCGCGGGCAGGGGGCGCTTTGAGAGAGGACGGGGAGAATATGGCGGAGGGTTGCTTTCATAGAGGACTCCTTTCACGGGTGTCTATACGGGAGGTCACGGGTTCCGAATCAGAGGATACAGCGGATCAGCTTCTCCCCGAGGGCGGGGCAGAAGGGTGAAATGCTCCTCCAGAACCTCGCGAAAGCGTTCCAGAAAGGCTTCGGCGTCAGGGGAGCAGGGAATGATGCAGGGAATGCCGCCGGGGAGCTCCTCCTTGGCCAGATCCAGCAGACGGCGCAGGTAGAGTCGCTCACCGCGCAGATCCGGGGGGAGATTCAGCGGGTGGCGGCGGGCGTAGACACGGAGGCCTATGGAGGAGCCCTGCCCCAGCCATCGACAGGTAATGCCGTGGCGGCGGTAGAGCGCGGCGGCGATCCGACCCGCCACTCTGGAGTCCCCCAGCAGCACGGGTTTGGCGGTAAAGTAGAGCAGGGGATGCTGCATGGG
>JAFQOC010000158.1 GCA_017420845.1 Clostridia bacterium | reverse complement strand
GAAAAGACCATACGAACACTGGAATTTGATAAGATCTGCGCCATGCTGGAGGAGCACGCCGAGACCGAGGGTGCCAAGGTGATGGCGCGAAATCTGCGGCCCTCCGACGATACCTACACGGTGCTTCGCCGTTTGCGCCGCACCACCGACGCCCGCAAGCTGGCGGACGCCAAGGGGGCGCCCTCCTTTGGGCGGGTTCGGGATATTTCTTCGGCCTGTGAGCGGGCTGAGAAGGGGGCGGTTCTGTCTCCCCGCGAGCTTTTGGACTGTGCCAACGTGCTCCGTACCGCTCGCATTTTGCAGGACTACCACACGGGGAACCATCCCTTTGACACGGTGCTGGACGAGGTCTTCGACCGCCTCATCACCGACCGCAAGCTGGAGGAGCGGATCACCCGCGCCATTCCCGCCGAGGACATGATCGCCGACGAGGCCTCCCCTCTGTTGGCCGACATCCGCCGTAAGATACGAAATGAGAACGCCAAAATCAAGGAGACCCTGCAAAAGCTGATCTCGGGTCATTCCCGCTATCTGCAGGAAAATATCGTCACCATGCGCGGAGGACGCTACGTTATCCCCGTCAAGGCGGAGTGTAAGGCGGAGGTCAAGGGTCTGATCCACGACACCTCGGCTACCGGCGCCACCATCTTCATCGAGCCTATGGCGGTGGTGGACGCCAACAACGAGATCCGCATCCTCCAGACCAAGGAGGAGCGGGAGATCGAGCGCATTCTGTCCGAGCTGTCGGCGGCGGTGGGCGGAGTGTCGGACGCCTTGTGGCTGAACTACAAGAACATCAACGAGCTGGCCTTCGTCTTCGCCTGCGGGGAGCTGTCGGCTGAAATGAAGGGTGTCGCCCCCATGATCTCGGGAGATCGGGCGGTGAATCTGGTGGGTGCCCGTCATCCCCTCATCGACAAGGACAAGGTAGTGCCCATCACCATTTCGCTGGGTGACACCTTTGACACCCTGGTGATCACGGGTCCCAATACGGGCGGTAAGACGGTGTCACTCAAGACCATCGGCCTGTTTGCCCTGATGGTGCAGTCGGGCTTGCACATCCCCTGCGAGGAGGAGTCCTGCATTTGTACCTACGACACCATCCTGGTGGATCTGGGCGACGAGCAGAGCATTGAGCAGTCTTTGTCCACCTTCTCCTCTCACATGGTGAACATCGTCACCATCATGGAGCAGGTGGGGGAGAAGTCACTGGTTCTGTTCGACGAGCTGGGTGGCGGCACAGACCCCGTGGAGGGCGCGGCGCTGGCGGTGGCCATCATCGAGTCTGTCCGTGAGGCGGGGGCGTGCTGTGTGGCCACCACCCACTACGCCGAGCTGAAGGCCTACGCCCTGGACACCCCCGGGGTGTGCAATGCCTCCTGTGAGTTTGACGTGGAGACCCTGAAGCCCACCTACAAGCTGGTCATCGGCGCGCCCGGTAAGTCCAACGCTTTTGCCATTTCCGAAAAGCTGGGGCTGTCCCCCGCCATCATTGAGCGGGCCCGCGAGCGGGTGAGCTCGGACAACCTGAGCTTTGAGTCGGTCATCGAGCAGCTGGAGAACAGCCGTGTCCAGATGGAGAAGGAGCGGGCCGAGGCCAAACGGCTCCGAGAGGAGTTTGAGCGGTTCAAGGAGGATTCCGAACGGAAGATCCGCGAGAAGCTGGGAAATGCCGAGCGAGAGGCTGAGGCCGCTCGCAAAAAGGCCGCCGCCATGGTGCAGTCGGCTAAGGCCTCCTGTGATTTCATTTACGAGCAGATGGACAAGATGCGCAAGGCCCAGGAGGCGGCCAACGCCGCCGCAGAGCTGGATGCCGCCCGCCGTGCCGTAAGAGATCACCTGCGAACCACGGGGGACATTTTCGATCCCATCGAGGTGCAGGAGGAGGACGAGGGCTACGTACTGCCCAGACCCCTCAAGAAGGGCGATAAGGTGCGCATCGTGACCATTCACAAGGATGGAATCGTGACCGAGGATCCCAAGGGGAATCTGGTGGCGGTGCAGGCAGGCGTGGTCCGCACCAAGGCCCGCATCGAGGATCTCCGCCTCATTGAGGAGGACGAGCGGGGGCAGAAGAAGAAAAAGGAGCAGCCTCGGGTCAAGTCCTCGGTCACGGTGGAGCGCTCCAACCAGTTCAAGAGCGAGATCGACCTCCGCGGTATGACGGGGGACGAGGCATGGCTGGCGGTGGACAAGTATCTGGACGACGCCATCATGTACAATATGCAGACGGTTCACCTCATTCACGGCAAGGGCACGGGGGCGTTGAAAAACGCTCTGTGGAAGTTCCTCCGCGGTGACAAGCGCATTGCTTCCTTCCGGATCGGTAAGTACGGAGAGGGAGACGGCGGGGTGACGGTGGTGGAGTTGAAGTAAATATCGCCTCTCTCGGTTTGTGAAAACCACACAAATCGGGGGAGGTGTTTTTGTATGGGTGGCAATTTACAACCGAGGGAATTTATGGTATAATAGGGGTACTACCCGAAAGGAGCTTTGTTTATGAAAAAGCTTTGGATATGTCTGCTTTTGTTTACGCTGGGGCTTCTGGCCGTGTCCTGTACGGGCGGCGGGGATAACTCCGACACCACTCTGCCCGTGGATACCGACGCGCCTACCGACGCGCTCACCGAGGCCCCCACGGACGCCCCTGACGAGGAGACCACCGAGGAGGTCACCACCGAGGCTCCCTTCGATCCTCTGGCCTTTGAGCCTACTGAGCTGCCCGTGGCCAACGTGGCCCGGGAGGGCTTCGCGCTGGCGTCGGCCTGCAAGAACGACGGCGGGTTCAGCAATCTGCACCTCAACGACGGGGACCGCTCCACGGGCTTCTCCACTCCTTGGGAGGCGACCGTCGATCCTGCTACCGAGTACTACTTCTTTATTGACCTGACTGTCCCCCGCAAGGTGGATCACGTCAAGCTCTACCCCATGGAAGGGGAGGAGAACGCCTTCCCCAAGGCCTTTGACATCCTCACCTCCATGGATGGCGTGGACTACAGCCCCGCCGCGACTGTGAGCGGTACCTCCGCTGAGGCCGCCAAGGATGGATTGACCGTGGAGCTGGGAGGCGTGGAGGCACGCTTCGTCAAGCTGGTGACCCGTGAGCTGGGGGAGGCAAGCAAGCGCAAGGGCTGTTACCTGTCCCTGTCCGAGTTTGAGGTCTACGCGCCCATTGACACCGCCTCCAACATGATCCTCAATCGCCACGACATCTGGCTGTTCAAGAATCCCGACACCACCCAGCAGCTGGAGATTTTGTACTACCGTGACGGCACCGCTGTGGATGCTGAGGCCAAGCTGAAGTTTGCCACCCTGGACGCGAACGTAGCCGCCGTGGACGAGAAGGGTCTGATCACCCCCGTGGGCTTGGGTGAGACCGACGTATACGTCACCGACGGCAAGAATCTGGCGGTGTGCCACGTGGAGGTCAAGGAGGAGGTGCGGGATGAGTTCCGTATCTCGGCGTTCTACCACTCCAATTTCGCCTACCCCGAGCAGATCCCTGTGGGCTTGAAGATTTTGGCCGAGGGCGGTGTGGAGTACATCGAGGACACCCGCTCGGTGGATCGCGCGGGCAACCATATTTCTATGTATTCCTTGTTCGTGTGTAACGAGCTGGGTCTGGCCTACTCTCCCAACGATCCCGACGGCTCTCACAGCTTCCTGGAGATGAAGGACGAGGACATTCTGGCCATCGTGAAGAAGTACGAGAACTGCGCGGGCTTCTACGGGATCTATTTGCAGGACGAGCCTCATGAGGAATACTTGGGCTACGCTCACGTATTCCACGTCATTCAGGAGTACAATCCCCATCTGATCCCCCATCTGAACCTTCTGCCTCCCTACAATTTCGGGGGCATTGACGAGTACTTCACCGAGTTCGCCGCTGTGGCGGGCGGGAACGGCCGTATGCGCTACCTGACCTACGATCATTACCCCTTCCTGTGGAACGGCGGATTCCAGA
The DNA here is from genome assembly GCA_017420845.1 of Clostridia bacterium. Taxonomy (GTDB): domain Bacteria; phylum Bacillota; class Clostridia; order Oscillospirales; family CAG-272; genus CAMEON01. The sequence continues at coordinate 211 of JAFQOC010000158.1, read as the reverse complement.
CTCAGGTGTATTCCTCCCTCAACCGTCTCCGCCAGGCGGGTCTGCTCTACAACGCCGACACGGGCTACTATATGCAGTCCATGATCATTGAGGGCAGTTATCCTCTGCTGGACGCCGACGCTCTGCGCTACAACGCCTCTCTGGGCATGGCCTACGGCATGAAGAACTACAAGTGGTTCGTGGCGCTGACCCCTGTGGACAATGAGGCGGG
>JAFQOC010000157.1 GCA_017420845.1 Clostridia bacterium | reverse complement strand
GAAACCCTCAAAACCTACATCCCCGAGGACGAGCTGTGGCCCATCTTCGACAAGGCCACCGACACCGACCCCTTCGCGGGGGATCCCAAGCCCTCCTGGTTCCTCCACCAGACCACCATGGAGCTGAAGTACACGGGCGGCTTCCACTACCGCATCCGCCTCATGACCAGCCAGGTACAGCATATGTTCACCGACACCCCCGCCGATCTGGCCACCTACGCGAAAATGAGCCAGATCTCCCAGGCCGAGGCCTTCAAGTACTTCATCGAGCGCTTCCGCACCGCCAAGTGGAGACGGACGGGCATCATCTGGTGGAACCTTTTGGACGGCTGGCCCCAGATCTCGGATGCCGTGGTCAATTACGATTTCACACCCAAGCTGGCCTATTCCTTCATCAAACGGGTGCAAAAGCCCCTCCACATGGCCTTCGCCGATCCCGCTGACGGTGAGTTCACCCTCATGGGCATCAACGATATCCAAAAGGATGAAATTTTCACCTATACCGTCAAGGACATCACGGGCCTGCCCGTGGGTACCGATCTGACCGCTGTTCCCGCTCTGCTGTCGGGTGAGGTCACGGTCCCCGCCGACACGACTACTCCCGTGGCCGCTCTGCCCACTTCGGGAATGGACGACCGCTTCCTGCTGATCGAGTGGCGGGACTCCGACGGCGATCACCGCTCCCACTTCATCCTGGAGCCCAGGCATCTGGACTACACCACCTATCTGAACGCCCTCACCCTGTGCGGGTTTGATCAATTCCAAGGGTTTTCATCCGAAGGCTCAGAAATCTGAATATTTCGCGCCGGATTTCTCCCAAATATGAATGAAATCCATATTGGGGAAAATGAAAAAGCGATCAGTACCGCCAAATAGCGGCGGGACGGAGATGAATATGAAAAAGAACCGTTCTATCCTCAAAGCCATAGGTCTTACCACAGGGCTGAACCTGCTCCTTTTGGGTGACCTCTACCTGTTCTCCCGTCTGGTTCACAGGGAACTGGGGCAAGCCCTCCTGTTTTTGTCGGCAACCCTGATCCTGTCAACAGGACTCTGCCTTTTTGCTCGGATCCCCGCATCCCGTCGGGGACGCCTGTGGGGGTGCTTTGGCGTTACCATGGGCTTCCATCTGCCCCTGACCCTGGCCTCGGCCTTCACGGGGGGCAGAGCCTTGTCGGAGCATTGGCCGGGCGGCACGGGAAATAATCTGGCCGCACTCCTGATCTGTCTTTTGACCCTGTCCGTGTGGTTCATCGGAACCTTCTGGATCACTGTGTTCCGCACCACCCGCATAGGCCGCGCAAAACGGGAAGGCAAACGGCAGGTCAAGCGGGCCCTGAAGGGTTATTCCAAGGAGTACGCCCCCCTCTCCCCTGCCCGCGGCCGCTTGGTAGCCGTCCTGCGGGGAGCACTCTGGGTGCTGTGGCTCCACATTCTGACCGTACTGCTGCTGGAATGGCTGGTGTCGGTGGGTCTGGAGGAGACCATACTCTCCTACGTATCCTTCCCCGTCCTGTGGGGTCTGATGGCGGCGGCCTACGGTCTCCTTGACCGTTCAAGCCCCATAGCCCTCACTCTGTCGGCGGCGGTGAGCAATCTTCTTTTGTTCCTTCTGCCCACCACTCTGCTCACCGTAGCCAATTCCCCCAACATCAAGTACCGCTTTATCATCCATCTGGACCGTATGCTGACAAACCCCTTCGATAACCCCGACCAGCTGCTGGTCATCGGGGTGTTCCTCACGGTATGGGTAGCCATGGCCGTGTTTGGGGTGCGGAACAGACGAGGAGAGGAAATGTAAATTGCAGTTTAGCGGTGCGTTGGGTTGCGACCATGCAAGGGGGTTCTGGG
>JAFQOC010000156.1 GCA_017420845.1 Clostridia bacterium | reverse complement strand
GCCTGCCGCTTCGGCTGTCTGGGTCTGGGGGACTGCGCCAAGGCCTGTCCCGCTGACGCCATCTGCTTGAAGGACGGCATTGCCCACGTGGATACCTCCCGCTGTTTGGGCTGCGGTCTCTGCGCTACCATCTGCCCCAAGCACATCATTTCCATGATCCCCCAGGAGACCGAGGCCGCCGTCATGTGCAGTAACACCGAAAAGGGTGCCGATGCCCGCAAGGCCTGCAAGAATGCATGCATCGGCTGTATGAAGTGTAAGAAGGTCTGCCCTCACGACGCCATCACCGTCACGAATAATCTGGCGAAAATTGATTATGATAAGTGTGAGGGGTGCGGACTCTGCGCCGACGCCTGTCCCACGGGCTGTATGAAGAGGGTGATTTTCCCCGACATTCCCGAGGACATCCACCCTAACGAGCTCATCAATCAGGATTTCGTCGAGTAATTCTATGAATCAAACCAATCAAACCACTAAGCCCACCGCCCACGGCGGTGGGCGTAAGTTCAGAAACGATCTGATCTTCGTTGCTGCCATTCTGGTTATCATAGCCATCGGTGCTGCCGCCCTGTTCCTCCTCCGCGAAGAGGGAAGCACCGTGCAAGTGGAGGTGAATGGCACCATCATCGGAACCTACCCGTTGTCTGTTGACCGTGAGGTGGAGATCATTACGGGTGACAGCGGTGAGGAGCTGAACCTTCTCGTCATCAAGGACGGAAAAGCATCCGTTACCACCGCCACCTGTCCCGACGGCATCTGCGCCGCCCATAAGCCTATCTCCCGCGAGGGGGAGAGTATTGTATGCTTACCCCACAAGGTGGTCATTACGGTGATCGGTGGGAACGGGGAAGAGCCTGACGTGATCGCATAAATTGCAGTTTATTGGTGAGATACAAGTTACAAGATACAAAGATACAAGATATGAAAAAAACTTACGGCAACAGCCGTTCTATATCTTGTATCTTGTATCTCCGTATCTTGTATCTCTTCGATAAACCCAAATTTGAAACAGTAATCATCCCCCATTTCCCACGAAAGGAGGCCCACCGTGAAGCACCCCGCCAAAAAGCTCGCCCTGCTGGGCCTCTGCACCGCCATCGCCATGGTGCTGGCCTGGGTGGAAATCCAGCTCCCCCCCCTGACCACCGCCGTCCCGGGCATCAAGCTGGGACTCCCCAACATCGCCATCATCTTTATCCTCTACCGCTTTGGCTGGAAGGAGGCCGCCGCCGTTTCCTTCGTCCGCATCCTGGCAGTCTCCTTCATCTTCAATCCCGCCACCCTCCCTTATAGTCTGGCGGGGGGCCTTTTGAGCCTTCTGGGCATGGCACTCCTTAAAAAGACCGACCTCCTTTCGATCACGGGCGTCAGTGTGGCAGGCGGTCTTCTTCATAACGTTGGCCAGATTCTTATGGCCATGCTGATTTTGAGCACCGCGGGTCTGGGCTATTATCTCATCATACTGGCCGTAACCGGTGTTGTGTCGGGGATTTTTGTGGGTCTTTGCGGAAGTTTCGCGGTCAAACGAGTACGGTTTCGTTGATTCATACAAAATAAGGAAAATAGCCCGAAAAGGCATAAAAAACCATTGACAAAACAAACTTGATGTGATACAATCTATCCGTATGTAAATACGAAAAATCATCAACAATCAAGGAGAATACTCATGAAAAAGCTTATCTGCATTGTTCTCAGCATTCTCATGCTCGCCACCGCCGTCGCATTCGTCGGCTGTGACAAGGCTCCCGCCACCGTAAAGATGGGTCTGGGTGTCTACACCGCAACCCCCACCACTACCGACGCCTCTGAGGACAAGGACGGTCAGGGCAAGGTCGCCATCACCGCCGCCGTCATCACCGTTGACGCCGAGGGTAAGGTGGTCGCATGTCAGCTGGATACCGCCGACCTCACCGTGAAGTTCACCGCTGACGGTAAGGCCGTGGCAAACGACGGCTTCAAGACTAAGTACGAGCAGGGCAAGGACTATAACATGGTCACCTACGGCGGCGCCGCCAAGGAGTGGTTCGAGCAGGCCGATGCCTTTGAGGCATTCGTGGTCGGCAAGACCCTGGACGAGATCAAGGCTCTGGTTGCCGAGGGCAACAAGGGTAACTCTGACGTGATTGCCGCCGGTTGTACCATCATGATCCACGAGTTCGTGGGTGCCATCGAGAAGGCCTTCGCCAACCTGACTGATTCCACCGCTACCGCCGAGTCCGCTCTCAAGCTGGGCATGAACGTGGAGCAGACCACCGCCGACGCTACCGAGGAGAAGGACGGCTCCAACCAGGTCGAGACCACCATCTTCGCCGCCGCTGTGGATGCCGAGGGTAAGGTTCTGGTGGCCGCTTCCGACTGCGTGCAGGTCAAGTTCACCTTCAACGCTACCGGTGCTTCCACTCTGGATACCGCCAAGGCTATCGCATCCAAGCGTGAGGCCGGTGCCAACTACGGCATGGTCGCCTACGGTGGAGCCACTAAGGAGTGGTTCGAGCAGGCCGACGCCTTCAACGCTCTCTGCGTGGGCAAGACCGCTACCGAGATCAAGGCCCTCTGCGCCGCTGACAACTACGGCACCGACGAGGTCAAGACCGCGGGCTGCACCATTCTGGTCAATGGCCTGACCAAGGCCGCCGCCAAGATCGGCTGATTCAACTAACCAAAAAATGGGGGGCAACGCCTCCCATTTTTCACCTACGGAGATTTCTTCATGAAAGTCAAGCTTTTATCCGTCCTGTTGTCCCTTGCCATGCTCCTGCCCTGCGCCGCGCTGGTCTCCTGCAAAAAGCCCCCCGAGAAGTTCTCGGAGTCTTCCTTCGACTACTTCGACACCGTCACCACCATCACGGGCTACGCCGAGAGCCAAGAAGCCTTCGACGAAATCACGGAAGGTGTCCTTGCCGAGCTGGGTGAATACCACCGCCTTTTCACCATTTACCACCGCTTCGAAGGGCTGGAGAACCTTTGTACCATCAATGAGTTGGTGAACGGTCAGCACCGCACCGTCACCGTGGACCGCCGTATCGTGGATATGCTCCTTTACGCCAAAGAGATGTATACCAAGACAAATGGGCGTGTCAATATCGCTATGGGCAGCGTCCTGTCCATCTGGCATGATTATCGCGTAGTGGGCATGAATGACCCTGCCTCTGCCGAGCTTCCTCCCATGGAGAAGCTCACCGCCGCCTCTCTTCATACGGATATCAACTGTCTGATCATTGACGAGGAGAATGCCACCGTCCATATCACAGATCCCCAAATGACTCTGGACGTAGGCGCCATCGCTAAGGGCTACGCTGTTGAAATGGTGGCACGGTCGATGGAGGAGAAGGGAGTCACCGGCTACGTCCTCAACGTG
>JAFQOC010000018.1 GCA_017420845.1 Clostridia bacterium | reverse complement strand
GGTAATGTATATTGGATAAGTTTGATGGTTATGTGAGACGTGAGGCGAAGATCCTCGCGGCTTTTAAGGAATATGGAATCAACTCTATCGACGAGTGCAAGGAGATCTGCGACGCTTACGGCATTGATCCCTACAAGATCGTCGAAGAGACCCAGCCCATCTGCTTTGAGAACGCTAAGTGGGCATACGTTGTGGGCGCGGCCATCGCCATCAAGAAGGGCTGCACCAAGGCTTCCGACGCCGCTGCCGCTATCGGTATCGGTCTGCAGGCATTCTGCATCCCCGGCTCCGTCGCCGAGAACCGCAAGGTCGGTCTGGGCCACGGCAACCTGGGCAAGATGCTCCTCTCCGAGGAGACCGAGTGCTTCTGCTTCCTGGCAGGCCACGAGTCCTTCGCCGCCGCTGAGGGCGCTATCAAGATCGCTCTGAACGCCAACAAGGTCCGCTCCAAGCCCCTCCGCGTCATCCTGAACGGTCTGGGCAAGGACGCCGCCTACATCATCGCCCGCATCAACGGCTTCACCTACGTGAAGACCGCCTTCGATCCCTACACCGAGACCGTTACCGTGGTCGAGGAGAAGCCCTTCTCCAAGGGTCCCCGCGCTGACGTTCGTTGCTACGGCTCCGACAACGTCCCCGAGGGCGTGGCCATCATGAAGCTGGAGAACGTCGGTGTGTCCATCACCGGTAACTCCACCAACCCCACCCGCTTCCAGCACCCCGTCGCCGGTACCTACAAGAAGTGGTGCCAGGAGAACGGTGTCGGCTACTTCTCCGTCGCCTCCGGTGGCGGTACCGGCCGTACCCTCCATCCCGACAACATGGCCGCAGGTCCTTCCAGCTACGGTATGACCGACACCATGGGCCGTATGCACTCCGACGCCCAGTTCGCCGGCTCCTCCTCCGTCCCCGCTCACGTGGAGATGATGGGTCTGATCGGCGCAGGTAACAACCCCATGGTTGGTATGACTGTTGCTGTAGCCGTAGCAATCGAGGAAGCATCCAAGTAAGAAATTTGCGTTGCCTGTGGTAACCGCACAAAGCAGTCATTCCCTTATGACATGTTGCAGTTGCAGTTGCTATCGAAGAGGCTTCCAAGTAATTTTTTCGAATCGACACGCCGATGTGGCCCATCCATATCGGCGTGTCCTTTTTTGTTAAAAAAACTGTACAAATTACCCCGCGGTTATTTGGAGAAATCCCACCTTGACATGCCCGCCCATTTATGGTATCATGATAGAATAGAAATCCACCACCCGGAGGAACCTCATGAAAAAATATCTATCCCTTCTCCTCACCGTCCTCACGGTGCTACTGGTAATCCTCGCCTCCTGCGTAGGAGAGCCCCCTGATGTAACCCATCCCGCAGAGACCACTCTGCCCGCCGAGGACACAACCTTGGCTCCCACTCCCGGTACCGAGCCGGAAACTCCCGCGGAGTCCGACGGAGAAACTCCCACCGAGGAGTCTACCGAGGCGCCCACGGATGCGGTGACTGACACCCCTACCGAGGAACCCACCGAGGAGCCTACCGAGCCCGAAACCGAGACCCCCAACACCCTGGGTGACTGCGGCTACACCTACTACACCGACGCGAAGAAAACCGTCGGTAAGGTTCGCCTGGATTCGGTCAAGCATGAAATCATCCAGAAGGAATACGCCAACACGGTTAAGAAAACCGCTAACTGGAACGTGACCGTGCGGGAGGAATCCGGTATTCTCCAGCTGTACGGCTGGATCGGCTTCAGCCTGGATAGCTTCGAGCTTGGCTGGCGGATCGGAACCGACAGCGAGGTAACGTACACCACCGAAGGAGTCGAGACCGTCACCCGCGAGGCCGCAGTTCTGCAGGCCGCGAAAAAAGAAGGCTTCACCAACGCCACAGGCTTCCGCTACAACCTCAATCTCCACACCTTCCAAAGCGGCGAGGAAGTTCACCTCCTCATCAAGGATACGGCCACCGACACGGTCTACTGCTTCTGCGAGTTGACCGTTTACGTTGAAGCCATCTCAGGCAACATCCCAACCACCGGGTCCTTGGGGGAAAAGTACGGTCTGGGCTACGGCTCGGATATGGATATGTCCCTGTTTGATCCCATCCCCGAAAAGGAAACCGTTGTTGCCCCCGATGACGATCCCACCGTCTCGCTGTGGTTCGATCACATCACCGAGAAGGTCACCCGTTACGACATCTCGGGCAAGGATTCCGGCAACGACAGTTACACCATCCAGATGGGCAAAAACGAGATCGAGGGCTGCCAATTCTTCCTCTACTCTCCTACCAACAAAAAGATCCATATCAAGATCTCCGACTTTGCAAACGACAGGGGCGAGACCCTCGCCACCAATCTCGGCGTGGAGTTTTACATGGAGGACGGCTACGTCACCCATAACGGCTTCCCTGCCGCCTTCGTTTACCCCGACGCCGTCATCCCCTACGCTTCCTACGTCGCTTATTCGAGCAATACCGAGAGCGGCCGCTACGGCATGGACCCTGACAGTAAGATCGACTACGGTCCCTACGTCCTGATTGGTCCCTTCTCGGGCTCGGATTGGAACCATGAGAAGTACCCCTTCCGCGATTCTGTCCGCGGCTTCGTGGTAGAGGCCGAAACCACCAAGGACACCACCCCCGGCGCATACAAGGCCACCATTGAGATCCTGGACGCCGACACAGGCAAGTGCATCAAGATGGCCAACGTCTACACCTACGTCTACGACGTCACCCTGTCCGACGAGACCGCCCTGGATACCGCCTTCGGTCTCTGGGATATCGTCAGCGTCTACTACCAGCAGTACAACGAGAATCCCGACCGCCACCGCTACAGCGACGTGGAGATCACCAAGGCCGTGGCCGACTACTTCCTGAAGCAGCGCATCACCCTGACGGGTAGCATCACCTACTTCAATATTCTGGGCGCCGACTGGTTCAAGAATCCCCGCGTCACCTCCATTCGCGTGCTGACCAAGGATCAGTTTGACTCCATCAAGAACGATCCTATTCTTGCCCCCAAGATGTTCTATTACGGACAGGACGAGCCCGGCGTTCCCCGCGGCTGGCGTCCCATCACCTGGCCCGACGGCACCTCCGAGACTCTGTACGATAACACGGGTCTGCTCAGCGTTCTGGCCATCGCCCGTGAGGCCAAGCAGCTCAAGGAGGTCTGGGGCTGGGATAACTACCGCCTGTTGGTTCCCTTCGAGCGGAACATTGATTTCAAGAGCTTCAATTTCAACGGTGTGGATAAGACCACAGCCTTCCCCGCATGGTACAACGAATTTGCCGTCAACGGCGAACGGGACGCCATCGAGTATCTTTCCAAGAATGGTGTCAACGTCTGGGTACCTCACCTGTTCAGCTTCTCCCCCCGGGATCTCAAGGCGCTGAGCGGTGCTCAGTACATCCAGTCCTCCCAGATCGATTCGGCCTTCGGAGAATTCTCCGACCGTATGAACGGCTTCGTGGAGGCGGGCGGTGAGCGCTGGAGCTACGTTGCCTGTGAGCCCAAGTACACCAGCCCCTACCAGAACATCCTCCTCTTCAACGACGGCACCGAGGGACGCACCATGTTCTGGACCAATTACCTCAATGACGTCACGGGCTTCCTCTACTGGCACGTTTCCTATTACGACGCGGCGGGCAACAACACCTACCAGATGCGCAATCCCGTTTCCAAGACAGGCCCCGGCGACGGTATTCTGGTCTACCCCGGCTCCGCCTACGGTCAGCTGGATCCCATCCCCTCCGTCCGCCTGCTGAATATGCGCGACGGCATCGAGGACTACCAGATGCTCACCATGCTGGAGCAGTCCATGGGCGCAGACTACACCAATGAGCTGGTTCGGCATATTACCACCGGTCCGCTCTCCTACACCCGGGATGACAACGTGATTTATAGCGTCCACGCCTACCTGCTGAGGGCGCTGGAAAAGTCTTCCAAATAATCTTGTAACTATTCATTCAACCTTCAAATTTGGGTTTATCGAACTGTTTGTCGTTGGCGTTCTCACGCTTTTCGGGCAGGGTTCCAAGGGGGACGCAGTCCCCCTTGGGTAAGAAAAGGGGGGTGGCCGGCAGTCCCGAGGGCGGCCTTGAGCGCCTCGGGGC
>JAFQOC010000017.1 GCA_017420845.1 Clostridia bacterium | reverse complement strand
TTTCATTAAAATGGACAAAACCGAAGGTTTTGCACCTTAACATGCCGAAAGGCATATTTCACTTGCGCGTAGCGCAAATTTCACACCGCAGGTATTTCACACGCCGCAAGGCGTATTTCACTCAAATTTGGGTTTAGCGCAGAGCGATAAACCCAAATTTGAAAGCTGCCTGTTTTATTGCCTTATATCGCTTTTCCGTTTTATTTCCCCGCTTCGAAAGGACACACCGCACATGGATATCTCTCTCATTATTAAGGTCGCCGGGGTGGGCATATTGGTCTCGGTGGCTACCCAGATTCTGTCAAAATCCGGACGGGACGAGCAATCCATGCTGGTGACGCTGGCGGGGATCGTGGTCGTGCTTCTCCTTCTGGTGGAGGAAATCGCCCTGCTTTTTGACCGCATTTGCGCGGTGTTCGGCTTTTGATGGGCTGGGCAAGCGTAGGGGGGCTGGCGCTGACGGGGCTGACAGCGCTTCTGGTGCTTCGGACGTACAAGCCCGATTGGGCGCCCTTGATCCGTTTGGCTGTGGCGGTGATCTTTCTGGGGCTCATTCTTACCATGATGTCCACCGTTCTGGATTATGTGAACCATCTGACCGCCTACTCAGGTGCTCTCGATGGGGAGACCTGGTCGCTGCTTTTGAAGGCGCTGGGAATCGCCTTTCTCACCGAGACCTCCGCTTCCCTCTGTCGGGACAGCGGAGAGGCGGGACTTGCGGGATGGGTGGAAACGGCAGGGAAGCTGGAAATTCTTCTTTTGGCCTTTCCGCTCATCCGTACGGTCATGGACACGGTCGCAGACCTTTTGGGTATGGGGTAGGAGGGAGTATGAAGTGCCGTTTTTATGGAGTCATGCCTGTGCTACTGCTCCTGCTGACTCTCGTCCTGGCTGTGCCTGTATCCGCGGAGGAGGTGACTCTTCCCGATGCCTATACTCAGCTGGAGGATTGTTTGCCCGACGAGCTGACCGAACTGCTGCCGGACGGGCTTTTTTCTCCCGATCTGGAGGAGGCCTTGTCCGCCACCACCGAGATGACCCATTGGAAATACCTGTTCAATACCCTTTTTTCCGCCGTGGGACTGGAGCTGGAGGGGATGAGGGGACTGCTCTGTACCCTGGTGGGGGTAATTCTGATCGCGGCGGTCTGTCATCGCATCCGGGAGGGGCTGGGAGGGAGCGGTGGGGAGATATTCGGCTTTTGCCTCCGTCTGGCTCTGTATACCGCGACCATCCTTCCCATAGCCGCCTCGGTGACAACAGTTCAAAATTTTTTCCAGCGTCTTATAACCTTGACGGGCGGCATGATTCCCGCTATGGGGGTTCTCTATGCCATAGGAGGAAACGTGGGACGAGCCGCCGTCAGCAGTGAGCTTCTGCTGCTGTTTCTGGGGGTATGTCAGTATGTCAGCGCTACCATTACGCCACCCGTATGCGCCTTGTGTATGTCCTTTTCTCTGATGGACGCGCTGGGAGTCAAGCTTTCTCTGACCGCTTTGGGAGAGAGGATAAAAAAATGGTACGTTTCGATTCTGGGGCTTGTCATGTTTCTGTTATCCTTGGCGTTATCGGGGCGCTCCATGCTGATAGGACAGGCCGATACCTTGGGGATGAGGGGCATCAAGTACGCCGTGGGGACCGTGATCCCCGTGGTGGGCGGCGCGGTTTCGGGCACGCTTTCCACGGTGGCGGTGGGGATCGGGGCGCTTCGAGGAGTCTGCGGTGTGGCGGGGGTTTTTCTGTTGGCCTTACTGCTGCTTCCTACCTTGGTTCATCTCTTGCTGACCCGGGCTTTGTTGAATCTGGCCTCTACGGTAGCGAGCCTTCTATCCTGTGACGGAGAGGCCAAGCTCTTGGGAGAGATGGCATCCCTGCAGGGGTATCTGGCCGCCGCCGTATCCATTTGCAGCGTTCTGTTGGTTCTCGCCCTCACTCTGCTCATCCATAGCGGCATCGCCCTTGGATAATCTTTTTGACTATGTCTGCTTACGCATATACCTTGTTGACCGCCGCCGTAGCGGTTGCTTTAATCGAGCTGATCGCTCCTAAGGGAGAGGGAGGGAAGCTTTCCTCCGCCGTCCGCATGATCGCGGGGCTGTATATGTTGGTCGTTCTGCTCCATCCTCTCCGCGAGGGCATCCGCCTCCTATCCGATCTCACCGACGGTACGTTGTCCGATCGTATGGAGGCTATGCTTCCCGAGGAAGAGCTTCCGGACTATCAAGCCGTCTTGGGGGAGACTCTGACTCATGTGAGCAGACAGGAGGTGGAGAACTGGACCCGATCATTTTTGGAATCTGCCTATGCCATTCCCCCGGAGGGCTGTTCCATTTCTGCTGTTTGCACCTACGAGTCGGAGATCCTGACAATTACGGAGGTTCGGATCGCTCTGCTGGGCAAATATGCTCTGGAAAATCCCCACCCCATTGAAGCCGCCGTCACCCAAGCTTTGGGCTGTCCCTGCTACGTTACCGTAGGGGGGAGAAAGGAGAATCCATGACCGCATCCTATCAACAACCCGACGCGGAGCGCTGTGTCAAGTCCATGAAGCGCTCGGGGAAGCTGGCCGTAGCACTTGTAGCGGCCATATTGGGAGTGATCCTTTTGGTACTGGGAAGCCGTGGAGGCAAGAAGGCTGAAACCGTCACGCCTCCGTCTCCCTCCCAAGCCACGCCTTCCGTGGAAGAATACCGTCAGGGCTTGGAGACCCGTATGGAGGCCCTTTGCGGCTGCGTGGAGGGAGTTGGAACCGTGCGGGTGGAGGTCATGCTGGAGGGAGGCTATGAATACGTGTACGCTACCGATAAAAAGATCACCTCCGGCGGCGAGACCACCTCCTTCGTTATCGTGGGAAGCGGCGACGAAGAGCGCTTGGTCTATCTCACCGAGAGACCTCCCGCCATTCTGGGCATTGGGGTGGTCTGCACGGGCGGGGGAGATCCGGAGGTGAAGCGGGAGATCACGGCACTGCTCTCGGCCACCTTTGGGGTGGGGAGCAATAAAATTTACGTGACGGGTCACAAATAAAGCATAATGCTCCCTCGGGGCACATAGGATGAGGTGTACATCAATTAAGGAGGAACTTACCATGAATGCAAAAAGCGTATTTGAATCGGTCAAAGATTTTTTTCAGAGGATCGGGCGGCGGAATCTGGTCATTGCCGGGGCGGTGACCCTCATCATCGCCGCCGTGGCGGTGAACTGGATCGTATTCTCGGGTGGGAGCACCGAGGACGGCTATGACTACGACGCCTCTGCCGGCATGAACACCAACTACGGCACCACCTTGAACACGGGCGAGGTGGGGGACGAGGTCAGCAAGCCCACCGGTAGCGAGCCCAACGACGTGGACAGCTACTTCTCCTCGGTGGAGGTCAGCCGCCAAAGAGCTCGTGACGAGGCGCTGGAGGTGCTGAACGCTGTTGTAGACAATGACGACGCCTCCGACGCGGTTAAGGCGGAGGCTATGGCCGAGATCCAGACCATCGCCAAGGAAATGTCCCAGGAGACCAACATTGAGTCCATTCTCATGAGCAAAGGCTTTGCTCAATGTCTGGCGGTCATCAACGGTGGCTCTGCCAACATTGTGGTCCGCACCGACGGCCAGCTTCAATCCTCCCAGCTGGCCCAGATCAATGCTGTTGTCTATGAGCAGGCAGGCATCGAGCCCATCAACATCACCGTTGTGGCCAAGAACTGAAGAACTCCGCAAGGAAAAACCGCAGGTCGTGGTAGGACCTGTGGTTTTTCCTTGCATATCAATACATTCTACCGTCAATACTCCGGCGGTAGAGGGCTTTTCCACTCACGGTAGAGGAAGATTCCACGCCGAAAGCGTTCCGGTAGCGCGAGCAGAGAAGGGGGAGGCGGCGGTGTTTCTTGATTCTACGGGGGTGGTGTGGTAGAATGAGGGCAAGGTAAATTGCAGTTTATCGTTCCGATAAACTGCAATAGTGAAATACGCTTCGCGTGTGAAATGCCTGCGGCGTGAAATACGCTTCGCGTGTGAAATCCTCCCTTCGGTCGGGTGTCGGA